>CBFGPN010000152.1:0-9563 GCA_965650675.1 uncultured Cellvibrio sp. | reverse complement strand
GATCTTGGAAATGGTTATTTTCTCAACCCGATCATGGCAGGCGATCACCCGGATCCCAGTATTTTGAAAGACGGGGATGACTACTACATGACATTTTCCTCTTTTGAAGCCTATCCCGGATTGATCATCTGGCACTCAAAAGATTTGATTAACTGGCAGCCTTTAGGCCCCAGTCTTAAAAAATATATTGGCAGCGTATGGGCTCCCGAGCTGACGAAACACAATGGTCGCTATTATCTTTACATCCCCGCCAAATTACCCGGCAACAACAATATTTATGTTATTTGGGCTGACAATATTCGAGGTCCCTGGTCTGACCCTGTCGCACTGAACAATGACCGCATAGATCCGGGGCATATTGTGGGTGAGGACGGAAAACGCTATTTATTTTTATCACACGGCGACAGGGTACAACTCAGTGATGACGGCTTAAGCATTCAAGGCGCAATGGAACATGTCTACGATGGATGGAAATATCCTCAGGAATGGGACGTAGAAAGTTATGCGCAGGAAGGACCCAAAATGATGAAGCGCGGCGATTACTTCTATATGACCCTGGCACTGGGTGGTACCGCCGGTCCTCCAACTGGTCATATGGTGGTTTCTGCCCGATCCAAATCTATCCACGGCCCCTGGGAAAACTCGCCCTACAATCCGATTATCCGTACTGAATCCCCGGCTGAAAAATGGTGGTCAAAAGGTCATGCCACTTTGGTTGAAGGCCCAACCAGTAACGACTGGTACATGATGTACCACGCCTATGAAAACGGTTTTCACACGCTGGGCCGACAAGCCATGATGGAACCCATCGAATGGACAAAAGATGGCTGGTTCAAAGCCAGGGGAGTCGATGCAGGCAAGCCCATCCGCAAGCCCAAAGGCGGTAAAGCCCTGCCCCATGGCATGGCGCTTTCTGATGACTTCCTGAGTAATAAATTCGGCATTCAGTGGAGTTTTTTTCGTGGAGATATCACTGAAAACCAACGGGTACACTACATCAACGGTTCCCTGCAATTAGCCGCAAAAGGAACTTCCCCCGCCAATAGTTCCCCACTCACTTTTATCGCTGGCGATCAGGCTTATCAATTCGAAGTGGATATGGATATTGATCCGGATGCCCAGGGTGGTGCCCTGCTGTTCTACAACGACAAACTCTATGCAGGTGTAGGTATTAATAAAAACGGCATGGTGTTACATCGTTACGGTATGGATCAACGCACCACACCAAAACCACCCGGTATGGGCAACAGATTGCGCATACGCGTCACCAACAACCGTCATATCCTGACCATCCACACCAGTACCGATCTGGGCAAAACCTGGATCAAATACGAAACACAAATGGAAGTGTCCGGATATCACCACAATGTGGCTTATGGGTTTATGAGCTTGCGACCAGCGATTTATGCTGCCGGAAAAGGCAAAGTGCGCTTCGGTAATTTCAAGTATCGCGCCTTGCCATAATGGTCAATCGGGGATTTTCGATATATTGAAAATCCCCCTGGCACCCGGAATGCCTTTCTGTATGCAGCAGATCCCAAATACAAAAGATTTTCTTTCTACCCCGCTGCTTTCATCTGAATAAAAATGCAAGAATGCCGTTCGATTCTGCGGAATCATTTATTCCAACAATAAAAAATTATCTGCAATTACAGGTCAAAACCAATTCATTACCTGACATTTAGCAATTAATACTTAACAACTCTGTTTGCTTAATTATCAATTTGTTAATTGTGCGTATACATCTCTTTATTATTAACCTCAGCTGGGGGTATAGATTGAAACGTCAATTCATCATTTCAATAAAAATAATCGGTATTTTCATCAGCATCTTATTGGCCAGCTGCAACTCCCGCGATGAAAATGCCAAAATTACCGTGATCAATCCCGATTATATTGGCAGCCTGTATGACGAAAAAAACCATCGCTTCTGGCTCTGGGGAAGTGATGGCAACCTGCGTTGGTCTGATAATGGAAATGTGTGGCACAACATAACAACAGACACATCGGCTTCTGTTCTTGATCTGGTAAGAGATGGGACTTCCGATCTAATGCTGGCTCTCACTGCTGAAGGCAGAATATTGCGCTCCGAAAATGCCGGTAAAAACTGGCAAGTGATTACAATTGCCGATATCAAAACAGTTAAAAAATTAATTTATCTTCAAGCATTCAAGCGCTGGTTTTTGTTAGGCGACAAAGGGAAATTATGGGCATCGAAAGATCAGGGAATTAAATGGAATTCAATTAATTTGCCGGAATCGTTTGCTGAATATTCTATTGAATCCATGACCCTGACTGCCGATAAAAAACGTTTGCTTATTGGTGGTCAAGCCGGTTTGACAGGCTATTCCGATGATCAGGGTGATTCCTGGCACATCAGCAAACTGGATATGGAAACACCTGTTACCGGATTTTATCTGGCAGGTGATCGTGTCATTGCAACATCAGCCTACGGGAAATTTTTAACATCCGACGCTTCAGGTACAGACTGGGCACTGCTGGAAACCGATGGCAAGGCATTTTTTACTGACGGTATTTATTTACCTGAAACTGATGTCATGCTGATCACAACACACAACGGAAACTTACTGCGCGGAACCGAGCACGCCACTCGATGGCAAATGGCCAGTATCCCCTACCGAAATAGTCTGAATTATTTAACGCGCATCCAAAAAGATCCTTCAGGCTTACTGCGCATTGTGGGTCACGCAGGCACTCATTTAACTTCAACCGATTCAGGTCAAACCTGGCAAGCACAACATGAATCATCCAGTTTTTATTTTGAAAATATTCAACACAACTCTGATAACACCTGGGTTGGTTTCGGCAGAAATGGATTACTGGGAATCAGCGATGATCAAGGTTCAAAATGGACAACGTTATTTCCACAAACGGATATGTACATACGCGAAGCCTTATTGACCCCAAAGGGCAGCTGGATTCTTGCGGGGGAATTGGGTGTGATACTTCGCTCTGACAACAAAGGGAAAGATTGGCAACAAATAGCGGTTGAATACAACGATCCGGTGACGCCTCCCAGCTACAGGGCACTGGTTATGTCACCTGATAAACGATCGATACTCGCAGCCGGCCCCACGGGAAGCATCTTGCGATCAACAGATGACGGGCGGAATTGGCAAACTGTTTACTACAGTGTTTTTGATGAAGGTGAAGCATTTACTGATCTCAAAGTTGATAGCCAATCAGGAAAAATAATCGCACTGGAGGCTTGGGGTCGGCACAAAATCTCTATTGATAACGGTCTCAGTTGGATCTCACTGGAAAAGCATCAAGACGAACGCGCTCTTTGGCAACTGGCATTTCTGGCAAAACACAAAGATCAGCCCGCGATCTGGTTAAGTGCAGGTCAGGCCGGATTGATTGCCACCAGCCACGACGGTGAACATTGGCAAACTGTGGATGTGGATAATGTAGATTGGTTTGGTGTTTATGCAGATGAAGCAAACCAACATCTATTTCTGATAGGCGCCCTGGGCGTAATCTATCGCTCTGCAGACAGGGGACAATCCTGGCAACCGCAAACAACGCCCACTGATTCCGACTTGCGACGCATGCTGAGCCCCGCCAACACCAATATTCTTCTGGCCGTAGGTGCTGATGGTGTAATACTCAGATCGACTGATCAGGGTGACCACTGGAGCCTGGTTGATTCGGGAATCAAAGATGAAATTCGCCATTTGGAAGCCGACTCTCAAGGCAATATTTATGCAGTTGCCAAAGGCGGACAATTGCTCCTGTCAAAAGACACAGGTCAAACCTGGGAAATAATAAAAACCCAAACACAAGCAGGACTAAGAGATTTGATTATTGATCAAGATGCAATCCTGGTCACAGGACAACGCATTTCGGTGATCAGAAAATAAATCCAATTCGTCGTCCCTGTGAATAATCACCTGCAATAAGAAATCCTTAAGCAGAAATAAAAAAACGCCGGCTGACCGGCGTTTTTTTATTCAGTTACTACCCAACCAATTAATAGTTAGTGTTACCTGAACCAGTACAGCTTGCCCAATTACCAATACACAAACTGCCTGAATTACGGAGACGGCTGTTGGTTAATCTTGCTGTACTGCTTGAACTATCAGTACGGAAAATACCTTCACCCATATTGGAGATTTGGCAACGATCAACACTTACAACTATCTTGAAGGTTGTACCACCGTTTTGACGCAAGAATTTACCCATGCTGTCAACAACGCAGTTAGACACATTCAAAGTAGAAGCAGCGTTCACTTGAATGAATTTGTCTGAACCAGAGTAACCGCTGATATTGCTGGCATTCACTGTACCTGATGATTTAATCGTGAATGCGTCTTCACCCACATTGGTCCAACGAACATTGTTGATGTTGCCTCCGTTATAGAAGTGAATACCATCAGCAGCATTGTTACCCAGAACAACATTGCGTAAAGTTGCACCGTTCTCTACACGGAACACCGGATCCTGACCTTCACTTTGGCTGCCATCGCCCAATGCACTGGTAGCATTAAACACTCTACAACCACCATCATAGGTACCACTGGTCACGCGAATAGTTGAGGCCACGCTGGTGGTAGAACCATTGGAACAAGTTGCACCGGTAATACTGCCGCTACCACCACCGCCCGAGCTACTGCTACTGCCACTACCACCCCCACTGCCAGAGGGAGTTGCCGATGCTGCATTGGAGTTATACCAGTTGCCATCAGTAAGGCGATATTTCACCCAGAAATAATAAGTAGTACCGTTACTAAGCCCTGTCGCTGTGTAACTAGTAGCACTGGCACTCAAGCTGGCAATACGTACACGACCATTGGGATCTGAATCTGTATCCCGATAAATTTCCAATGCATTGGCATTACTGATACTGGACCAGTTTAATGAAACACTGCCATTACCTGCAGAAGCGTTGATCCCCACACTTCCACCACCGCTACCGGGTGCAGAAGATGAGCTACTGGTAGCACCGCCCGATCCGGAAGAAGGGATAGAACACTCTTTCACAGACTTGGACGGAATAGGATCAGATCCAAAAGTGGCCACAGAACAAGAAAAACTACCATTCAGAATTTTATAAACAAAACTACCCGATGCACCAAAAGCGACATTGGTTGATCCTGTGACTGTACAGGTTTGGCCAATTTTACAAATAGTGACGTAACCATCAGGACGGTTGGCAGCAGCAAATGCGTTGGCTGCGACCCCTATCAGAGCAGCTGCAATAAAAGTTTTTTTTAACATGATTCAATCCACCTGGTTAGTTAATAGGAGAGGATTGACCGATACACCATTCTGCGTAAAGGAAGGGACTACTTTTCCAGTAACACACAGCAGTTATATTTATTAACGCTTATGTACTACATCAAGCTATGGATGAACTTACTCCTGTTTTTTCTGAAAACCAGAATTTTTGATGCCACCTGTAATTTTTTCGTAAAAAAAATGACGCAATTAACACCATTTCTTTGCTTGAATAAAAAATTTATGGAAATAAAAAACGCCGGCTAACCGGCGTCTTTTTATTCAGTTATTACCAACTAATTAGTAGTTAGTGTTGCCTGAACCAGTACAGCTTGCCCACTTACCAATACACATAGTGCCTGAGTTGCGCAGACGGCTGTTGGTCAATCTTGCTGTACTGCTTGAACTATCAGTACGGAAAATACCTTCACCCATATTGGAGATTTGGCAACGATCAACACTTACAACTATCTTGAAGGTTGTACCTCCGTTTTGACGCAAGAATTTACCCATGCTGTCAACGATACAGTTAGATACATTCAAAGTAGAAGCAGCGTTCACCTGAATGAATTTGTCTGAACCGGCATAACCGGAAATATTAGACACGTTAACAGTACCGGAAGACTTAATCGTCATAGCGTCTTCACCCACATTAGTCCAACGAACGTTGCTAACGTTAGCGCCGTTGTAGTAGTGAATACCATCAGCTGCGTTGTTACCGAAAATCACGTTCTTCAAGGTTGCGCCGTTCTCTACGCGGAACACTGGAGATTGACCTTCGCTTTGGCTGCCATCACCCAATGCACTGGTAGCATTGAAAGTCTTACAACCGCCATCATAAGTACCGCTGGTGACTTTGATAGTTGAACTTACGCTGGTAGTACCAGTTGAGTTACAAGTTGCACCAGTGATGCTACCGCTTCCACCGCCACCGCCAGTTGAACTGCTGCTATTACCGCCACCACCAGTTGAGCTGGATGAAGACGAAGAAGTAGTACCGCCTGAACCACTCTTGGGGATAGAGCATTCTTTTACTGATTTTGAAGGGATTGGATCTGATCCAAAAGTGGAAACGCTACAAGAGAAAGATCCATTTAACACTTTGTATACGAACGCGCCTGAAGCACCAAACGCTACGTTAGTAGACTGGGTAACAGAACAGGTTTGACCAATTTTACATATAGTCACATATCCATCAGGACGGTTAGAGGCAGAAAATGCGCTTGTTGCGCAACCTAAAAGTGCAACTGCTATAAGAGTTTTCTTCAACATAGTTTCAATCTCGTCTAGTTAATATTAATAGATGACGGACTGACCGAGATGCCATTCTGCAATGCAAGGAAGATACGACTTTTTCCAGTAACACAAAGCAGTGTTATTTTTATTAGCGCTTAGGTACTACATAAAGCTGGCAAGCAAACTACACCTGTTTTTTTATGAATACCAGATTTTTTGACGCCACCCCTCAAATTTTTTTCAGGAAATGGGAATGTTTAACACACTTTTTTCCAACGGCGTTCACTTTTTCGATTTCCGGGTATTTTTTAGATGTTTGCGCGATCATTAATGCGCCACCATTGAATAAGTTTCGACTATCCTGTCTCAAGCAACATTTTTCCAAATTCAAATAGAATAAAAGCGCATATAAGTGCCAAAAACCATTTTGTCTGCTAAGATTGCGCTAACAGCACGTTTTTATTGTCAACAGGTTTGCTCCAAATCAAATAACCAAGGCAAAAATAGCATAATAATTACTGTGCAATATCGAAGTAGTCTTGCATTACTTTAATAAAAATAACGTTTTTCTCGATTGATTGCGCAAACAGATACCCTATTTCATTCAACATGGCCAATGTTTGCTCGGCATCATAATAACAACGGGGAACTTGAAAATGATTAAAACACTTTTGGTCTATGCTCATTTGATTGCCGCTTGTCTTTCAGTCGGCATACTACTGATTCAGGATATTTCTCTTGCCAAATTTCGTGGTCGCGCACTGGATAAGGAAGCGATTGAAACCCTGAAACGAAATGCACAAATTGTCAGTCTTGCATTGGTGGCTTTATGGTTAAGCGGCTTGGCAATTGTGGTCATGGGTTATATGGAAAATCCGGCTTATTTAATGAATCAAAAACTCTGGGCCAAATTCTCGGTAGTAGGAATACTCACCCTGAATGGAATTTTCCTGCATTACTATAGCTTCCCCATATTGGTTTCTTCTCGCGGCTTTTTGGGTTCAAGTCGTACAGAACAATTTTTTGTGCTGTTAACCGGCGTCATATCATTTACATCATGGCTCTACGCCTCCTACCTCGGTATAGCAAGACCCTGGAATAATGTTGCACCTTACACTTTTGTGATGGCTATTTATGGCGGCATCATGGTACTGACATTCATAGTTGCATTGGAATATTGGCGCGGACTTCGACGCACCACACCCAATGGTGTTGAATTGGCAATTCGTTAAATCACTCCAATTTTTTAGCACCGGATTGTAGCGCACAACCGGTGCTTGCCCCGGTTTGGATCGCCGCACTTATTCAAATATATTTGTGTTAGAGTCCCTGCTCATTTGTGCAATCTATTCGGGGTACCCATGAGTAATATTCATTTTATCGGTGGAGAAAAAGGCGGTGTCGGAAAATCAATGACATCGCGTTTGTTAGCGCAATATTTAATTGATACCGGTGTACCTTTTATTGGACTGGACTCTGACCAATCGCACAGAACTTTTTCGCGTTTCTACAGTGACTTTTCTTCACCATTAATTATTGATGATTACGACAGTCTCGATCAGTTAATAATTCTTGCGCAAGAAAATCCACAAAACGATTTAATTATCGATCTCGCTGCACAAACCTCTGCACGACTAGGTAAATGGATCGATGAAAGCGATGCGCTATCACTTCTTCAGGAATTGGATTGTCAGGTTTATTTGTGGCACGTAATGGATGACGGTGCAGACTCCATGAATTTATTAAATCATTTATTGAATCGTTATCCGCAAGATTTTATCAAAATTGTTGTTGTCACCAATTTAGGGCGCGGTGAGTGCTTTGAACATTTTGAACAATCAACCATTTATCAAAAAGCCAAAGAGCGGGATGCGATTTTTATTACTTTGGGGAAACTACAATCTCAATTAGCTGCCCGTATAGATTTCAGCAATACCAGCTTCTGGAGCGCTGCCAATAATATCGATGTAATGAATATTATCGAACGTTCCCGAGTACGAGTGTGGTTAAAAAATAATTATGCGCAGTTTGATAAATTGTCAGGGTGAAAGGTGGGCAATGCCCACCTTACTGCAATCGCTTACCTTCGAAGACAATTTTTTCGCCTTGTAGATGGCCGACTATTATCATTCCGGGTAAAAACTTTCCGGACAAAATATCTTGAGCCAGTGGATTCTCTATCCATTGTTGAATGGCACGTTTCAATGGACGCGCACCATAAACAGGGTCGAACCCCACTTCGGCCAATTGATTCATGGCAGCGTCATCCAACTCCAATGACAATTCGCGTTCGGCGAGACGTTTGCGTAACAAAGCCAATTGAATATCGGCAATGCCGCGAATTTGTTCGCGGCCAAGTGGATGGAAGACAACCACTTCATCGATACGGTTGATAAATTCCGGGCGGAAATGTCCAGACACCACTTCCATTACTGCATCTTTCATCGCGTTGTAACGGTTTTCGTTATTCAATGATGAATTTAATGCATCATTGATTGACGAATCAAAACTCACCGTATCGAACGATTTGTCTTCCGCCAATTCCTGAATACGATCCGAGCCTAAATTTGATGTCATCACAATAACTGTGTTGCGGAAATCCACAGTGCGGCCCTGGCCATCAGTCAATCGTCCGTCCTCCAATACTTGCAATAAAATATTGAACACATCCGGATGCGCTTTTTCAACTTCATCCAACAAAATGACGGAATAAGGTTTGCGACGAACCGCTTCTGTTAAATACCCACCTTCTTCATAACCGACATAACCCGGTGGCGCACCAATTAAACGGGCGACTGAATGTTTTTCCATAAATTCGGACATATCAATGCGTACCATGGCTTCGGATGTATCAAATAAAAATTCTGCCAGGGATTTGCACAATTCTGTTTTACCTACACCGGTTGGACCTAAAAATAAAAAAGATCCATTAGGGCGATTGGCATCAGACAAACCTGCACGTGAACGACGCACCGCATTGGCAACCGCAACAACCGCTTCGTGTTGACCAATTACACGTTTATGCAAAGATTCTTCCATGCGCAATAATTTTTCGCGCTCACCTTCCAGCATTTTTGAAACCGGAA
>CBFGPN010000151.1:0-9693 GCA_965650675.1 uncultured Cellvibrio sp. | reverse complement strand
GGATTGGATGTCACCAATCGCTGAATCATTTGTTTGCAAAAAAACGGCCCTGTATTCGCATGATTAAATAAAGTATCCAATGCAATGCGCAAGGCTTCAGCACCGGGAGTATTGGCAGGAATCTGGGCACCCAAAAAATTCACAGCTAAATTCGAATGTTTATTGGCATCAAATCTCATGCGACCACTGGTAAATTCAGGCGTGGGGACGGGATAATCTTCGAAACCGGGTTGCTGCGTTACTTTTGAATAATCCCAATCGTAACCGGTAAATACTCGCGCAAGATTGGTGATATCAGATTGCACATAAGTTTCAATAGCTTGACCCTGTGCGTTGGTTTTTACTGTGCCGTCCAGATTTAATTCGTAGAGACCGATAGAAAACAATTGCATGATTTCACGCGCGTAGTTTTCATCGGGTAACCTGCCGCTGGCTGGATCCTCTTTTAAATTGCCTTTGGTATTGAGGAAAAATCCCATCGCCGGATTTAGTGAAATATCTTCAAGCAGATTTCTGAAATTATCGAAGACTTTTGCGTTGAGCAAATCCCAATAACCTGCAATTAACATCGGCGGCCAAAAACCATCGATCGGATTTAATGACACCACAAAAAATTCGGAAAGTGCGAGTGCCAAACGCTTGCGTACCTGGCCTGTGCCTGTGAGCAATTGATTCCAGGCCATCCAGTCGCCAAAAACAGGATTAAAGTAATTTCCTGAATGATTGGGTGTTGCGTGGCCACTGGCTGTTAACCATTGCGCGCCGGTTTGATCTATAGGTAAATTAAATTGTGCAGTGAGCCAGGCATCGTAACCCGTAGTTCTTACCGAGAGAATTTCTTCGTCGGTTGCCGTGAATTGTGCTTGCAACAAGAAGCGGGCAGCTTCGGCCTCACTGTAGCGAAGCGCGACGCTGGAACTGGCTGAACTGGCAACAGAGGAAGTTTGACTGGTCCCGCCACCACTACTGCCGCTCCCACCACAACCGCTACTGGCCAGTGCCGCTAATCCAGCCAGGCCCAAGGGTGTGCTGTCGGTCAACAAGGAGTCATTTCTAACAGAATCAGGTGAACTCGCTACATCTACCAGGTTGTTATTATGCATAGCTGGCCTACAAAAATTGTTGGATAGGTTTCTTTAAAAGACTGAACTCCAGTGTAGAAGTATTTCCATCACTGCTGTACAAATAGCATTCAATTTTTTGTAAAGATGTGTATCGTTTTGCGAGCGCTACTCCCCCATCTTCCATCCATTGGTAATTGGATAACGCCTGTCACGACCGAATCCGCGCTGACTGATACGAATCCCCACAGGGGCCTGACGGCGTTTGTATTCGTTGACATCCACCAACCGAACAACACGCTCCACTTGTTCACGCTGAAAACCTCTGGCAATTATGGCTTCAGCGCTTTGATCCTGTTCGACATAAAGCGCAAGTATTTGGTCGAGAATATCGTAGGGTGGAAGACTGTCTTCGTCTTTTTGATCAGGTGCCAATTCCGCTGAAGGTGGTCGAGTAATCACAGTTTCAGGTATCACATCACTGATGGTATTTCGATAACGAGCCAAGGCAAACACTTGTGTTTTAAAGACATCTTTCAACACATCAAAACCACCGGCCATATCACCATAAAGAGTGGAATAACCCACCGCCATTTCACTTTTATTGCCGGTGGTTAACACCATGTAACCTTTTTTGTTGGAGATAGCCATCAGCAGTACTCCACGACACCGCGCCTGCAAATTTTCTTCAGTGGTATCGCGTTTTAATCCGGTAAATTCATTGCTGAGTGCTGCCATAAATGCATCGTACATAGGCTCGATACTGATAGAAGAATATTGCACCCCCATGCGCTGCGCTTGCTCTGCAGCATCGGTTTTACTCAGGTCGGATGTATAACGAAATGGCATCATCACCGCTTCAACTTTATCTGCACCCAAAGCATCTACCGCAATCGCCAATGTCAGTGCGGAATCGATGCCACCTGATAGCCCCAACACCACACCTTTAAAGCGATTTTTCTGTACATAATCGCGCACCCCCAAAACCAGAGCCTGATAAACATCAGCGAGATTGCTACTGATATCGGCAATAAACTGCCGGGAATTTTTTTGATCAATTGAGATCTCGACCAGAGACAGTGATTCACTAAAAGAAGCTGCACGAAAAACCAGTTGTCCCTCCGCATCAACTGCATGCGAGCCGCCATCAAACACCAACTCATCCTGTCCGCCCACGGCATTGACATAAACAATTGGCAACTGATTTTCCAATGCGCGCGCAACCACTACCTTTTCCCGTTGCAGCTGTTTTTGTTGATGATAAGGCGATGCATTGATGTTGATAATCAAATCTGCACCGGCTGCCTTTGCTTGTGCCGCCGGCCCGGAAAACCAGATGTCCTCACAAATACACAAGCCTATTCGAACATGCCTGAATTCAAAAACTACAGGTTTTTCACCTGCTACAAAATAACGCTTCTCATCAAACACCTGATAATTTGGCAAACACTGTTTGGCATATTCAACCAGCAATTTTCCCTGATAAATCACACCCGCCATATTGAACAACTGCCCGTTGATACGTTTGGGATAGCCCAGCAGTATGGCAACAGGCAGATTGGCATCCAATAAACTGTCCAAGGCCCGCTGAATACGGACATCAAGACTGGAGCGCAACAACAAATCTTCCGGTGGGTAACCCGTCAAAGATAACTCGGGAAAAACGACTATATCGGCTTGATCCGACAACGCCTGTTTACTGTATTGCAAAATTTTTTGTGTATTACCCGGAATATCCCCCACAAGGGTATTAAGTTGAGCAATACTAATTCGAAGCGATGGCATAAGATTCTCGTATAATTCAGAAAACGCGCAGGCGACATTGTCATGAAACTTTGGAGCCTCGCCAAGTAAAATTTTGAAGCCTGATTTTAATTGACACCAGACACAAGATAACCCGATGACTCAATACATCAGCAACTACGCCAAAGTCTACAATCTTCAAAAATTGATTCGCGTCTACACTTACTATCGTGTAGTGCTGGGGTGCCTGTTATTACTTATCTTGCAGTTGGATTTTGCCCCGAAAGTAATTGGCCAAAACAATAACCTGACCTTTTATACTTGTGTTTTTTACACAATCGTCAACATTGTCACCCTGTTTCTTACGTCGAAACAAACGCTGCTCAATACACAAAAATTTCCATTCCTTTCCTGTCTTGCCGACATTGTCATACTCAGTTACTTGATGCATTTAAGCGGCGGCGCTTTAACCGGAATAGGCTATCTACTACTCGTCACCATCGCCGCAGGCGGCATGATGCTGCGCGAACGCACAGTGATATTTTTAGCTGCCATCACCAGCCTGATTATTATTTCCGAAGGACTTTATCGATATTTATTTCTGATACAGGAAAATCGCTCTCTTTTTTCATCTGCATTGCTGGGAACGCTGTCATTTGTTACGGCGATTTCATTCCATTATTTCTCACAAAAATTGCGCACATCCGAAGCGGAAGCAATCGCCCAGTCTGAACATATTGCGCACCTGCAACGATTGGCCCAACTTATTCTGGAACGTATGCGCACAGGCATTATGGTATTAAATAAAAATCAGCAAATTGAACTCTATAATAAAGCTGCCATGCGGCTATTGGACTTACCGGTTGATAAACAGCATATTCAACATCTGTCACAATTGCCTGAATTATTTGATAAATGGAATTCATGGAAAGAGGGACACGCTGATCACTCACCGCTATTAAGCTTACCCAAGCAAGTCACCTCTGAAATCAAAGTAAATTTTGCAGAACTCGAACCGGGAAATAACAGCGAGGATCATTTGATTTTTCTGGAAGATGTTCGTTCACTGCATCAGCAAGCACAACAATTAAAACTGGCATCTTTGGGGCGATTAACTGCCAGTATTGCCCACGAAATCCGTAACCCTCTGGGTGCAATAAGCCATGCGAGCCAGTTACTATCCGAGTCCACCCATCTGCAAGATACCGACTTGCGATTACTTGAAATGATTCAAAACCACAGCAAACGAGTGAATTCGATTATTGAAAATATTCTGCAGCTATCGCGACGTCGAGCATCACCACCCGAGAAAGTGGATTTGTTCAAATGGATACCTCACTTTATTAATGAGTATCAATATAGCCTTAAAAATAAATACGATGTCACCATTGAATTTTTGGTCAAAAATATCAGTAATCAATTTCCAGGAGACGAAGAGGATGTTGTTCGTGAAAAACTGGAAGCCAAATTTGATACCAGTCAACTACAACAGGTATTAACCAATTTATGCGACAATGGATTACGTTACACACAAACCAAAGACGGCAAAGCGACATTGCGCATTGAAGCCGGGACTGACAGACTACAACAACAGCCCTATATTCGGGTGATTGATTATGGCAACGGAATTGCAGCCGATATAGTTGAACATTTATTTGAACCTTTTTTTACAACAGAAAATACAGGATCTGGACTCGGCCTCTATATATGTAAAGAATTGTGCGAAGCTAACCAGGCTTTTATCAACTATCAATTTACAGCCGAAGGAGAAAGTTGTTTTCATATACAATTATCACATCCTGACAAACTACAATAATCACATTAACCATGGCCCATCCTATGACCAAACGTGTATTAATCGTTGATGACGAACCGGATATCCGGGAACTGCTGGAAATTACTCTTGGCCGCATGCAATTAAGTACGGAAACAGCAAAAACTATTCAGGAAGCAAAACAAAAATTGGTTGTACATGAATTTCAACTTTGTCTTACCGACATGCGACTGCCCGATGGCAATGGTTTGGAATTGGTTGAACATATTCAGCATCAGTTTTCAGGCTTGCCCGTTGCAGTGATTACGGCTCATGGCAGTATTGATACCGCAATCGACTCAATGAAAGCCGGTGCGTTTGATTTTCTTACCAAGCCGGTTGATCTCAATCATTTACGGAAATTGGTTACTACCGCGATACAAACAACACAAATAAATCAACCCGTAATCAAAACCACCGCCATTATTGGTCAATCTGCAGCGATTGAAGAATTAATCAAAAATATTCAAAAACTATCGCGCTCACAAGCACCGGTTTATATCAGTGGTGAATCAGGATCAGGAAAAGAATTGGTTGCCCGCTCAATTCACGAATTGGGTCCGCGTTCAACCAAACCATTTATCGCAGTCAACTGCGGCGCCATTCCCCGCGAGCTGATGGAAAGTGAATTTTTCGGCCATAAGAAAGGCAGCTTCACTGGTGCACATCAGGACAAAATCGGTTTATTTCAAGCTGCAGAAGGCGGTACTCTTTTCTTCGACGAAGTTGCCGATTTACCTTTGGATATGCAAGTAAAACTCTTGCGCGCAATTCAGGAAAAAGCCATACGGCCTGTTGGTGCCTCCGATGAAATTATGACGGATGTTCGCATTCTGTGTGCAACACACAAATTACTGGATCTTGAAGTCAAAGAAGGACGTTTCAGGCAAGATTTATTCTATCGATTGAATGTCATTCAATTGGCAGTCCCGCCATTGAGAGAAAGACGCGAAGATATTTTATTATTGGCCGACCATGTTCTGCACAAAATTGCTTTTTCGTTAAACACCAAAAAGCCGGAATTAACTTTCGAAGCAAAACAAAAACTGGAAAATTATCGATTTCCTGGCAACGTCAGGGAACTGGAAAACATTCTGGAACGCGCATTTACACTGTGCGAAAGCAATAGAATTGATGCCAATGATTTACAGCTTAATCAACACAATCATCACTTCAACGAAAAGCCATCCAATGGATTATCAAATTTAAATCCAGCCCAGCACAGCAGCGATGTGGATTATCCGGAATTATGCGCCACCTTCCCATCAATAGATGATTATCTACAACAAGTGGAAAAAAATATTTTATTGAATGCACTGGAGAAATCACGTTGGAACAAAACGCTCACCGCAAAAAAGTTGGGCATAACCTTTCGTTCATTGCGTTATCGTTTGCAAAAATTGGGGCTGGATGACGAGTAACAAATAAAAAGCCGTTAGTAATTAGCTAACGGCTTTTTGACTCAACACAAAATTATTTACCAACATCCTGCGGGGGTTTTAGCACCGGTGTGGGTTAGTGTCAGAGTAGTGCAATCTCCTTGCTTGGTGTCACTCAGTTGCGGTGCTTTTACTGCCGTCGCAGTTAGAGTGTAATCCGATGATGGCTCATCTTCATCCACAAACGCTATTGTAACTTCATAAAAACCACGACCTTCGGAGGTAACTTTTTTACCTTCTTTCAACGCCTCATACGCTTGACAGCCCTCTTCAGGATTATATCTGCCATACAAGGTGTAGCAACGTTGGAGACGAGCTGCCAAATTCAGCAGCTCGGTTTTACCTTCGGCCCGGTTGGACTTCATGACATATTGCTGGTAATTCGTGAAAGCAAAACTAGCTAAAATCCCTAGAATCACCACGGCAATCATCATCTCAATCAACGAAAATCCAGTTTGCTTTTTCATAATTTACCTACTTGATTTGGCGCCATGAAATACGACCACTCTTTTTACCACCGGGAGGAGCCGTAATATCAATTTGCTCGCATTCACCTGTGATACTACAAGCCACACCTTCAGTTCTGGTTTTATTGTCATCAGAAACAATCACCAATTCACCGGGAATATAGAAGTCAAGAATAGCACCACTTGCCTCTTCATTCTCATGTATCGGGTATTTGGAGCGAATGTGATTTTCCAGAGCAGAATAGCTATTGGCATATTGATCGCCCACACCTACCAACTCCATCAACCAACCCGAACCCCCAAAGGTACAAGCATCAGAGTTTGGAATCATGGTTGTAAAAAGCAATCTATCGTAAATATAAGACGACTTGGTAATAACTCTCTCCGCTGCCGGGAAATTCAAATACCACCCATTTTTTGTTGCCCAATCAACCGGGATTACCCCAGACGTACCCATATCATTCACATCACGAGCGATCGGTTTTGGAGGTACATCCGAGTTATACAAGGTAGTCATACTTTTTTGATGAAGTGTTGCACTCGTAACCGGTGCTCCGGAATCTGCTATGCCATAAAAAGAATTCACAGGAGTTGAGCTGGAATCAGCAACGGTTATGTAACTACCTGTACCAAAGTAAACCATAATTGCATCAGGGCCTCCTGCCGTAGCCCCCGACTTGGTACCCAAGGTAGGTGAGGCTGTTATGGGTTTTGTGGTGCCTGCACTGAATAAAGGTGCGTTATACACAGGTGTCAACCCGGTTGAATAACCACTGGAGATATTAAACTTCCACATATCACCACGGTAATCCCCAGCGTAAGCGTATTGGTAGCCAACATCAGCTGAAGCCCTGTAAAGTGCAGGCCCTGCGAGTCCATTATCCATAGCGGTATTAGTCGGTACAGCACCACTATAAGTCGGATTAAAAGGAGCCTGAAGATCTATGATCATCAAGTAAGCTCTACCGTCTGTGCTGTTATATCCATTACCTAACACTACCGACCAACGACCGTTCACAGGCGCTATATACATTTTGCCCATCACGTTACCGATCTCAGGATAGTCCGCTGCTGTTACTTCAAATAACACATCGTTTTCATCGAAATTTTCCGGATCAGTGACATCCAACACAAAGATACCTCTGGATCCTGCACCCGTTGCACCAACCAGAATGTTCCGCCATTTAATACCATCTCCATCACCGGTATCTATGTAGGCATCACCAACATACACTGCCCCATCAACCAAATAAGTATGCGCAGTTCCCGCCCCATAAGCTGTGGAAGCCAAGGCTGGTAATTTGCTGTAAATGGAGGAAGGAACGTAGGCAAAAACTTCTGTTCCGCAAGTAGGTGTGGCGGTGCAATCTGTTCTGAATCCATGCAGCATCCCGTCATTTGCGCCCACGTAGAGAATATCCGGACGTGCGGATTTCACGGTATCAACATAGCTTTGATAAGTCGCTGAACCATATGCAGAGGGCAAAGTTTCAAACCCTTGCGATTCCACACCCGCATAGACGGGTGATGAGTTCACTATATCGCCCAACAGGTTTTTAACTCCTTTATCGGTCACTCGAGTTCTATAACTTGCAACATCATCTCCCCTGACCCAATTTTGTACAGCTTGCCCAAGGGTATCACCGCCCAAATCAGCTTTTTGAGTTGCACTTAGCTCATTCCAATTAGTGTTATTAAACTCAAAACCTTCATCAGAAACAGGGTTATAACTGTATATTTTCCTGCCAGAGGAAGAAATTAATTTCCCCATGGTAGACCAGGTAACACTGAAATCAGCCAAGTCTTTTGAATAACGAAGAGCCCTGATTTCACCATGCCAACTGGACTTTAATGCACCGGAGTTATCTTTTTGAGGTGGGTAAAATAATGCCTGGTAAACACTGGTAACAGTCTCAAGTCGGGTTGAGTTAGTAGAAACCCCTGAACCTGTTGCACTATCCCTTCCTGCTTCATCAAAGATCTTGGTCAGTTTTGCTTCCAGTAAAGAGGGGTTCTTCATCAGGAAATAATTATCGGGAATTGTATCCGCAGTGGTAGCCCCTGCGATATTGGTGACATCCCACTCCCCTGCCTGATCAGGTCTCCCATTACCATTCAGATCTGTAAAGCCACCGTATTTTGCTGCGTAAAACAAAGGGGTTTGTAAATTGGTCAAACTGCTCGCCAGTGGAGTTGTTGATTTGGTATAGGTAGACTCCAGGAAATATTTATTTGAAGCTGTATTGGCAGGATACAAAGATACAATGTTGTTTGACTCAGTCTCTGCCATCACGTCGTACCACTGAGTTGGATTTTGTACTTTCTGTGGAGTTGTAAGGCCATGGGTATCATAGCCACCACGGGTCACCCATTGACTGGTTTGTACGCCTGTAGTTGTACTGGTGGTTCCTTCTATCAAGTAACTCATATACATCCTGCTGGTGCCGGTGGCCCAATAGGGCATGCTATTGGTGATTTTAATCTGATTCGACGGTACTGATGGGCTACAAGCAGAACCCACACAAAACGCTATACGCTGTACCGAGTCCATATCATAGTCGGACGCCCAAGGTTGATCCTCCCAATAAAACAGGTATTGGCCAGAAATGGGGTTACCCGCCAAATCATTTACAATTTTTTCAACCCTTACCCCCACCAATGAACATTCATTGGCGTGTGCGCCATTTGTGCAGACGGGCACAATTGATACCTTCCCACCTCCCACAGGAATATCAAAAGTGGGCAACCCCTCTGACAACTCAACAGCATAGGTGTTAACAGTCTGTGAACCTGAATAGCCTGTTCGTAAATCATTGGTTCTGGCCCAATAAGCTAATCCAGCAACCCCATAACCACCTCTTGTAGTAGGAGATTCGGGACAAAACCCTCTCAAATCAGACAACTTGTAATCTGAAACAAGACATTGGTTTGCATAACTACCAGATGAATATCCCATGAAGAACTTATTAGTCGTTGCACCAAACTCCTGATTACCAATGTTATCTATTGCGGTATTCAAACTGGTTGAAGTCAGACTTGAATTGATTGTGCTTAAAAATGTCGTAGACAAATCATCCGTATCAAATGAATTGGGACCACTGGACAAGATCACTATTGAGCATTTTGAACACCATGAAGCAGAGGGAAGAGGATCATCCCAGTCTGCAGAT
>CBFGPN010000150.1:0-9699 GCA_965650675.1 uncultured Cellvibrio sp. | reverse complement strand
AATGAAGAAATGTATGTTGATATTTATTACGCGGGTACAGATTTTCCTGTGACTTATCAATTTGATTTGGTGGATAACGAAACCAATCAGGTTGTAAAACATTTCCAGGGCACATTAAACCAAACGGATTTTGTGTTGCCAGGTGGCACCAATATTACAGATTACGCTATAGCGTCTTTTACACTGGAGCATGGTTTAAGCATACCTCAAGGTGAGCCGTACTTATGGGTGAATGTAAAGGGCGATGCAACCGATGCTAAAGCGAATAAAAGCCTGGTGTGGGGAGCCATCTTTCTGTCGAGGGACGAAGAGGAACTTGAATAACATATAAAATCCAGTCGATAAAAAAACCGCCAGATGGCGGTTTTTTTTATTTGATCTAAATGGATTATTTTGAAAGTTAAGCGCGACGCCTGAATAGAGGCAAAGGCTGATCAACAGACGCTTGATAGTATTCATTGAAATCATTTAATGATTTAACAGCTTCTTCCAATTTGATATCCGGATTGGAAAACGCAAATGCATTCACACCACAACGACGTAAATAACATAATTGATCGCGAATTAAATTGCCTACTGCGCGTAGCTCTCCTGTAAAACCATAACGCTCACGTAAAAGTTTGGCAGTTGAAAATGCGCGGCCATCCATAAAGAGTGGGAAATTAACGGCAATCAACGGTAATTTTTTTGCGTCATCGCCAATTTGTTCGGCAGTTTCATCGCTGTCCAACCAGACACCTATATCATTACGTGATTGCAATTGATTTTTTTGTGCGAGCCATACGGATAACGGCACAATAATATTCCCTGCTGCAACCTCGGCACTGGCAGCATCTGTATCCGGTTTTGCCATTAGTGTCCAAATGTTTTCAACGATTGCACCATCTTTAATTAGCTTTGGCATAGACTCTCTCCTTAAAAGGTGTTGCACCTATGCGGCGGTAAGTATCGATAAATAATTCTTCATCGTTACGATTTTCAACGTAAACATCAACCAGTTTTTGAATCACCTGTGGCATATCCTCTGCGCCAAAGGAAGGGCCGAGTACATCACCTAATGACGCATCATTGCTGGCACTGCCACCTAGTTGTACTTGGTAAAATTCTTTACCACTTTTATCCACGCCCAAAATACCAATGTGACCTACATGGTGATGACCGCAAGCATTCATACAGCCGGAAATGTTCAGGTCTATATCACCTAAATCATAAACGTAATCCAAATCATCAAATTGACGTTGAATCGCTTCGGCAATAGGAATGGATTTAGCATTGGCCAACGAGCAGAAATCACCGCCAGGACAACAGATCATGTCGGTAATGGTGCCGATATTCGGTGTTGCAAATCCAGCGGCCTTACACTCTTGCCAGAGTGCAAACAAATCGGATTTTTTCACATCGGCCAATACAATATTTTGTTCGTGCGTAGTGCGCGCTTCGCCGAAACTGTATTGGTCAGCAAGATCTGCAATTTTTTCCAACTGACTGTCTGTCACATCACCGGGCGCAACACCAGTTGGTTTGAGTGATAGGGTCACAGCTGCATAACCGGCAATTTTATGATTGCGCACATTGCGCTGTAACCATTTGCTGAATGCGATGTTGTCTTTGGCGATGGCATCAACAGCAGCTTGCGCCTGTTGATTATCGATTACTGCATAATCGGGCGCTGTGAAAAAAGATTTCGCGCGTTCTATTTCTGCCTGAGTCAGCTTGTTGTAACCCTCTTTTAAATGCTGCCACTCATCTTCAACTTTTTGTGCAAAAACTTCCGGCGTCAATGCGCGTACTAAAATTTTGATGCGTGCCTTGTATTTGTTGTCACGGCGACCTTGCAAGTTATAAATACGCAATATCGCTTCGAGATAGGAAAGCAAGTCTTCTTCCGGTAAAAATTCGCGAATCACACTGCCGATTACCGGTGTACGTCCCAAGCCACCGCCAACATAAACTTTAAATCCGACCTGGCCTTTTGCATTCAATTGAATTTCCAAACCAATATCGTGTACTTGTACGGCGGCGCGATCCTGTGTTGAACCTGTTACCGCAATCTTAAATTTTCGTGGCAAGAAAGCGAATTCAGGATGGAAGCTGGACCATTGGCGAATAATTTCGCAGTAGGGACGTGGATCGATAATCTCGTCTTCGGCAATTCCTGCAAACTGATCAGATGTTGTATTACGAATACAGTTACCACTTGACTGGGTGCCATGCATTTGCACTTCTGCCAGCTCGGCCAGAATATCCGGTACTTCAGTCAGATCCGGCCAGTTAAATTGGATGTTCTGACGGGTACTGACATGGGCATAGCCCTTGTCGTAATGGCGTGCAATGTGAGCCAGCCGACGTAATTGGGTGCTATTCAGCATGCCGTAGGGGACATTGATCCGCAGCATGGGCGCGAGGCGTTGAACATACAGGCCATTCTGTAAACGCAGGGGTAAAAATTGTTCAGGAGGCAACTCGCCAGCCAGAAAGCGGGCGGTTTGGTCGCGAAACTGGGCCACTCGCTGGCGCAGAATCCGATGGTCGTACTCGTCGTAGACGTACATAAACAAATACCGATCTGGGAAGGTGGAAAAAACAGGCGCGCAGAATACCGTAAAACGGATGGTTGGGCGAGGTTGAAAACGGCAAAATAGCCCGCATTTGGTTCAAAGGCCAAGATTATTTTTCTATAAACTTATAGCTTGATTTGCCTAAATCCCCTTCAAGTGACAGGAATCGAGCAATCTATGACTTTGATTGGTAAATTCATTGTTTTTGCAATGATCATATTTCTCCCATTTTTATGGGTTCATGCGCAGGCTGCTAAAATGTCAAAATCCTGGTTTATCCATACAAATTGTAACGAAATAATATTAAGAAAACGAACATCTATTTCCGATCATCAAGTGTTGTCAGAAATCGCGATTCTCGATAAGTTTGCAATTAACAATATCATCAAAAAAATTGAAAAAATCCCGGCAAACGGGGGTGAGATGAAAAGCTTTGGATCTGACGCAGAGCATATAGAGCTGGTGTTCGGTTTTGAAAATAATCAAAAAGATCACATTGACATCATTAATAAAAGATTCAAAACACCTTCGACTGGTTTTAACTCCATCGGGAATCAAGTTGAGGCAAATCTTTACAGGGATATAGATGGGCTGTTATTTCCAGCTATAGAAAAATTAATTCTCAAAGTTGAAAACCTCGAAATTGACTTGGGTGATTTTAATATAACGTATTTAAACACAGATTATATTCCGCAAAAGCCGGGTGGCCCAACTATTGGCCCGGTGTACATAATGAATTTTTTGGTAAAGGATAAGATTTTAAAAGTGGATGTAAAATTAAGTGTACGCTCGGCGCAGATACCACCTCAACCTTTGAGTTTTGAGGTTAATAAAAAGAAATTCACATTGTTAACCTATGAATCAAAAAATGAAGAAAGACTTTATCCTGATTACTTTCAAATTATTGAATCGACCAATGAATAGTGTTTTGAGAGTGTTTAATGAAAAAAATTATGGATGATCCGGAATCTTTAGCCATATTGCCGACTTGTCGGGACGAAATTGGCATTCTGTATCAAGACAAATGTTTTCTGATAATCAATAAACCCGCTGGATTATTGAGTGTTCCGGGGCGCAACCCGGCCAATCATGATTCGGTGCAAACACGTCTGGCGAAAATTTATCCCGGCAGTTCGATTGTGCATCGTTTGGATTTTGATACGTCCGGCATTATGGTAATTCCCTTAACCAAATTGGCTTTGTCGGATATCAGTAAACAATTTCAGTCGCGCTCAGTCAGCAAAACTTATACCGCCGTGGTTTCGGGTATAGTCCAGTCAGATTCGGGTGAGATTGATTTGCCGATTGCCGCTGATGCCGACAATCGTCCCCAATATAAAATTTGTTTTCAGAGTGGAAAAGAATCCTTAACGGAATTTACTGTTATAGGACGAAATAATGCAGAAAATACTACACGATTATTGTTGCACCCACTGACCGGGCGTTCGCATCAACTGCGTTTGCATTTGCAATCCATTGGTCATCCGATTCTCGGTGACGTGTTTTATGCTGATGATGCCAGCAAATTAAAATCATTGCGATTGTTGTTGCATGCAACTGAAATCCAATTTCACCATCCTGACACTAACCGTCCTGTTCGTTTTAATTCACCCGTTCCATTCTAAAGAGGCAATACCATGTACTACGATTTAACTATTGTGCAATTCACCAAAATGCTGGGTAATTTACGTGAGATATTAAATAAAGCGGCTGCCCATGCAGAAACGAAGAAATTTGATGTCACGGTTTTACTGAATTCCCGTTTGGCGCCGGATCAATTCAATTTTATCCGACAAATTCAAATTGCTTGTGATACCGCTAAACTGGGTGTGGCACGCTTGACAGGAAAAACCGATACGGTTCCTGTACATGCCGATACTGAAACTACACTTGCAGAATTGCAATCCCGTATTCAATCAGTGCAGGATTATCTGGCTGGTTTTTCTGCGGCAGATTTTGCCAATTCCGATGCTATCAAAGTGACGAATCCCCGTTGGGAAGGTAAGCATTTGTTGGGTCATGAATTTTTGATCCAACATGTTATCCCCAATTTCTATTTTCACTTCACTACTGCATACGCCATTTTGCGTCACAATGGTGTGGATTTGGGCAAGAAAGATTATTTGGGAAGCATGCCTTATAAACAATAGGGATAATCCTGTCTTAATTTGTCATTCAGACTTGAGACTCAAGTGTCTTGAACTAGACTCAAGGGATATTTTGTATCTCTTGAGTCCTTATGAATCTAAAAATCAAACATAAATTATTGCTCCTGGCCTGTCTGCCATGTCTGGTGGTGGTTTTAGCCTTGTTGATAGTTGTGCATCGACAGATGGGCAGCATGATGGAAAAGGATTTGCTCGTATTACGCGAAACTCTGGTTGAAGCCCGCAAGACGGACTTACGTAATTTGCTCGATGTAGCGCATTCAATGGTCGATCCTTTTTATCGATCCTCATCTGACTCTGCCAAAGCAGATGCCATCAAATTGTTGCAACAATTGAAATACGGTAAAGACGGTTATTTTTTTGGATACGATGGTAATTCGGTAAGAGTTTTTTCCGGTAGTGACACCAATAATCTTGGTAAAAGTTATGCAGATTATAAAGATGTCAACGGTGTGTATCTGATTAACGAATTGGTCAAGCAGGGCAAAGCAGGTGGTGGTTTTGTCACTTATCATTTTCCAAAAATAAACGAAAATAATGATGTTGCATACCCCAAATTAAGTTATGCCATTTGGTTGGAACAATGGAACTTGATGTTGGGAACCGGTTTTTATATTGATGATATTGATCAGCGGGTACAAGAAGCCCGTGCTGCAACTGAAGCGCATACACACAACATACTGACAATTATTTTATTGGTTACCCTGGTTATTTTTGCAGGCGTGTTGATTGTCGGGGTTTTAATGGCGCAGCGTATGGCACAGCCTATTAATCAATTGGCATCAAGTCTCAGGGATATAGCCAGTGGGGGTGGTGATTTAACCAAACGATTACAGCATCATCACAATGATGAGTTGGGTGAGGTGACCGATGCATTTAACGTGTTTGTTGATACCATCCATAAGTTGGTATCGAGAATTAATCAATTAATAGGCTCACTCACCAACGTTTCGCAATCCGTTTCCGGCAATACAAAAAATACGTTTCAGATTCTCGATAATCAGCGTGAACAAACTTTACAGGTTGCCAGTGCTATTAATGAAATGGCTGCATCGGCAAATGAAGTTGCCAGAAGTACACAAGACTCTGCCACTGCTGTAAACGCAGCTGAGTCTGTAACAAAAGATGCCGAAGTGACTGCAAATAAATCAATAATTGCCATCAAGGAATTATCACAAGAAGTGCAACTGGATTCGGACGGGCTACAACAATTACAAGCGGATGTTGATGGTATAGGCGCAGTGTTGGATGTGATCAGAGGCATTGCGGAGCAAACCAATTTGCTTGCATTAAACGCATCGATTGAAGCTGCACGTGCAGGTGAGCAAGGTCGAGGTTTTGCTGTGGTTGCTGATGAAGTGAGAGGGCTTGCAGGTCGTACTCAAGATTCCACTCGCGAAATTCAGGAAATGATTCAACGTTTGCAAACCAGTACCAGCGCTACATCGGAATCCATCATGCGTAGTTTGGTAAAAGGTGAAACATCGGTTGTATTTGTCAGTGCAACCGCCGATGCACTGAAAATGATCGACAAACAAGTCAGCACCATCAATCAACGCAGTTTACAAATCGCCACTGCAGCAGAAGAACAGACCCAGGTAATTGAATCCATCAACCGCAATATGCACGAAATAGCCGACGCCACCGAGGCCGCTAATAAAAGCGCACAGATATCACAACAAATGGGCTTGGAGTTGGATGAAATTGGTAAACAGCTGGAGATGTTGGTGAAGCAGTTTAAGGTGTAGTTTGGCAGCAATACCCAACAGGTTTTTATAAAAATAAATTAACTACGCAACCTATTTGAAAAAATTATTATTTTTTTGGTGATTGTTGCTGGATGGACATGTTGGGCATTGCTGCCCAACAACTTAAATCTAATCCATCAATGATCCGATGCTTCACTTGCTCCCAATCCTGTTTGTGAGCGCACGAATTGTGTGTCGAATTCTTCGCGTTCTTTTTGTGCGGATGCGGATTTATCGGTGATTGATACTAACCAGGTCACAATAAACGCCGCAGAAATCGAGAAGAGGGCGGGGTATTTGTAAGGAAAGATGGCTTCGGGGAAATGGAATGCATCTACCCAAACGGTCGGGCCTATGATTACCAAAATCAGTGCAGACAGTAAACCGACTGCGCCGCCCACAACTGCACCGCGAGTGGTTAAACCTTTCCAATACATAGATAACAATAAAATCGGAAAGTTTGCGCTGGCGGCCACACAAAATGCGAGGCCTACCATGAAAGCGACGTTTTGATTTTCAAACACTATCCCGAGCAACACTGCTATTGCACCTAAACATACTGTGGCAATTTGCGATGCGCGAATTTCTTTTTTCTCGTTGCGGTCGCCTTTTAAAATTAAGGTCGCATAAAGATCGTGAGAAATTGCACTGGAACCTGCAAGCGTTAAACCGGAAACAACGGCCAAAATAGTGGCGAAAGCAACAGCAGAAATAAAGCCCATCAACATATCACCACCCAATGCATGTGAGAGATGAATAGCAGGCATATTGGAACCGCCTTTGATGGCGCCATTAACAAAATAGTGATCGTTACCGATTAATAAAATAATTGCGCCGAAGCCGATGATAAACGTCAGAATATAAAAGTAACCAATAAAACCCGTTGCATAAAATACTGAACGTCTCGCTTGCACTGCATCGCGCACGGTAAAAAATCGCATCAAAATATGCGGTAAACCGGCGGTACCAAACATCAGTGCCATACCTAATGAAATAGCTGATACAGGATCGGTCACCAATGTGCCCGGTGCCATAATCAATTCACCTTTTGCATGCACATCGACAGCGCGCGCAAACAATGTTTCGAAATTGAAACCCACTTGAGCCATCACCAATATGGCCATTAAGGTGGCGCCGGATAACAGCAAGACGGCTTTGATTAATTGCACCCAGGTGGTTGCCAGCATGCCGCCAGCGGTGACATAAAAAGTCATCAGTACACCAACGATAATGACTGCAGTTTCGTAAGGCATACCAAACAATAATTCAATTAATTTTCCGGCACCGACCATTTGTGCAATCAAATAAAAAATAACGGTAATTAATGAACCACTGGCGGCAAGGATACGAATAGGTTTTTGTTGCAAGCGGAATGACGCAACATCAGCAAAAGTATATTTTCCCAAATTGCGTAAAGGTTCGGCAATTAACAGTAAAACAATGGGCCAGCCAACCAAAAAACCAATCGCATAAATTAAACCATCAAAACCTGATGCATAAACCAATCCGGCAATACCTAAAAATGATGCAGCTGACATGTAGTCACCGGCAATCGCCAAGCCATTTTGAAAACCGGAAATACCACCTCCGGCGGCGTAAAAATCTTTGGCAGATTTGGTACGTTTTGAAGCCCAGATGGTGATACCTACGGTTGCAAAAACGAAAGCAAAAAACATCATCAAAGCTTGGTTGTTGGACATCCAGACAAAAATTCCGGTGTTGGCATTTTCTTGATCAGCGAATAGCTGCAGAGGTAACAGCGCTAATACAATCAGTAAATATTTCACGCTTCACCTCTAGCTTTATCTTGAATTTGTTTAACCAGTGGTTCAATTACCCGATTGGCGTATGTGACGTAGATTCCCGTAATGACGAAACACAACAATATTAATGCCAAGCCTAACGCAACCCCTGTGGATGTAGTACCACCAAGAAATGAAATACCCAGTGCTTGTGGAAAAAAACCTATCATCAGTACCAGTGCGAAATAAACCACTACTATGGTAATCGAGAGAGGGATCAGAATTTTTTTTCGTGCTTTGGTCAGTGCAATATATTCGGGCATTTGCCGAATTTGATCAGGTGTTAGCATGGTTGAAACCTTTTATTGTAATTGTGAAAGTAATCGTTTAGTGAGAGCTTTCGGCGGAGGGGATTCTAACAGCTGAGGGAAGAGGCTGGAAACTGAATTTGTATACAAGAAATGTAAGCTTTAAATCCAGCCTTTTTGTCGTGCGATTCTCGCTGCATCTACACGATTGGCGGCGTTGAGTTTGGCGATTGCTTCAGAGAGATAATTACGCACGGTACCTTCAGATAAATGCAAGGTTGTGGCAATTTCAGCCGTTGTTTTACCCTCCGATGCCAGCCGCAATGAACGCCTTTCCTTGTCATTCAGTGGATCTGTTTCCCCCAATGCCATCATTGCCAGTTCACCATCGATAACGCGTTTGCCTTCCCGAATGCGATAAATTGCATGAATCAATTCTTCTGAAGGTGAATCTTTCAGCAAGAATCCGCTGACGCCCATATCAATGGCACGGCGAATGTAACCTGCGCGACCAAAGGTAGTAATGATGATAGTTTTGGTTGGAATTTTATGCTGTAAAACCCATTGCGCCAGCTCAAGTCCTGAACGCCCCGGCATTTCAATATCGGTGAGTAAAATATCGAAGGTGTGTTGTTTTAATAGCGATAATGCTTTGTCGCCATCTTCCGCCTGAGTGACATGGAATCCATTTTCCATGCTTAACAAAGCGGCGAGTGCACCACGCACCATAGCTTGATCTTCGGCGAGTAATATTTTCATTGTGTTACCTGGATTAATTCGGATTTGGGCAAACGTATGTCAAAACGGCAGCCGCCGGAGATATCAATTAATAATTCACCTGCTATGGCGGCCAGTCGTTCCTGAATACCTTGCAATCCATTGCCCTGTTCTATCTGTTTGACTTTGCCATTGTCCTGAACACAGATGTTGATATTTTTTTCGTCATTCACAAAATGAATTTCACAATGTGATGCATTGCTATGGCGTAATAAATTGGTTGTGAGTTCGGTTAGCGCAAGAATAACGGCCGTTTCCGCACGCGGTGATAAATTGGGAATTTCCCCTCGTAAATTGACAATAAACCCTTGTTGTCTGAGTTTGTCGCAAAGGTCGATCACTTCACCGGGAAGTCCACGATGTTTATATCCAGACACAGTTTGTCTGACCAAACTTAA
>CBFGPN010000149.1:0-9836 GCA_965650675.1 uncultured Cellvibrio sp. | reverse complement strand
AAACTACAGGAAGTGGTTTATGAAAAAGGGAGGCGGGTGAGGGATTTAAAATGGTGAAATTTACTGACATGTTAAATCCCTGCTAACTCCCTTTTCAAAGTGGAGAACTATTCCCTCTCCCTCCGGGAGAGGGTTAGGGTGAGGGAAAATTTAAAAACACGAGAAAAAATTATGTTCAACACGTTATCACTATTACCCGCTGATCCAATATTAGGTTTGAGTCAAGCTTATGCCAAAGACATCAATCCACAAAAAGTAGATTTGGGTGTAGGCGTTTATAAAAACGATCAAGGCCAAACACCGATTATGCAAGCGGTGGTAGAGGCAGAAAAAATATTAATTGCCAATCAAACTACCAAAGCTTACACCGCTCCTGCCGGAATCGCTGGTGCTAATGAAGCGGCAACGCAATTAATTTTTGGAGCGGATTTGCTTGCGCAAATTCAATTGCGCGTGCGAACTATTCAAACACCTGGCGGTTGTGGTGCCTTGCGAGTAGCGGCTGAATTAATTCAGCGCGCTAAAAAAGGGGCAAGCCTTTGGGTGAGTACACCGACATGGGCTAATCACGTTCCTTTATTAGGTAATGCAGGTTTAACACTCAAAGAATACCCTTATTACGATTATAAAAATCATGCAATTGATTTTTCAGCCATGAAAAATACACTGCAATCAGTTCCTGCGGGTGACATGGTTTTGCTGCATGCTTGTTGTCATAACCCCAGTGGTGCGGACTTATCAAAAGCACAATGGAATGAATTGGCAGATTTATTTGCTGAGCGAAATTTGATTCCATTTATTGATATGGCTTATCAAGGTTTCGGTGAAGGATTGGATGAAGATGCTTACGGTATTCGTTTAATGTCATCACGGTTACCAGAAATTATTGTTGCAGTTTCCTACTCGAAAAATTTTGGTTTGTATCGCGAGCGTGCAGGCAGTTTATCCATAGTGTTTGCGGATGAAAAACAAGCGGATGCAGGTTTAAGTCAATTATTAAGTGTGACCCGTGCTTTGTATTCCATGCCACCCGCGCATGGTGCAGCCTTAATCGATATTATTTTGCACAGTGATGAATTAACCAAAGTATGGTCGGAAGAATTAACTTCCATGCGTCAACGCATTGCGAATTTACGCAGTGATTTGGTGACACAATTAAATCAACTCCAAAACAAACAGGATTTCAGTTTTATCGCCAACGAAAAAGGTATGTTTTCGTTTTTAGGTTTGAGTGTTGAACAAGTACAGACACTAAAAAATCAATACAGTATTTATATGACGGATACCAGCCGTATTAGTGTTGCAGGGTTAACGGCAAATAATTTGGGTTATGTTGCAAAAGCAATTGTGTCAGTGTTGTAAAAAATGCCCTCACCCTGATCCTCTCCCGGAGGGAGAGGGAATCTACTTCGTAGTGAATTAATCAGGGAGTTCATCCCCTCTCCCTCCGGGAGAGGGTGAGGGCAGCAGGGCAACTAAACAAGGTAAAAAATATGAAAATCATCGCGCATCGCGGCGGCCCACTAATCGCAAATCAACCTCTGCCGGAAAATTCGTTAGCGGCAATTCAACGCGCATTGGATACAGGAATTAAATTTATCGAAATTGATGTCATTGCTGCGGATGGAAAATTATGGATCAGTCATGACCGTCGATTGGGGCGTACAATTTCAGGTGCCGGTGTGATTGCAAATTTGCCAACAGAATATTTATTGCAACAAAAACTGGCAAACGGAGAAGTAATTCCCCAATTATCAGCAGTCCTTGAAATAGTCAAAAATAAAGCAGAATTGAATATAGAAATTAAAGGACAAGATACTATTCAACCCGTTATTGATTGTTTGCAATCCTGGATTGTTGAGCAGCATCTTGATTGGGATCAGTTTGTTGTGTCCAGTTTCGATCATCAACAGTTATATCAGTCGCAAAGAATGATGCCAAAATTACGGCGAGGCGTACTTATTGAAGGTATCCCGATAGATTATGCATCTGTGTGTCATTCCTTAAATGCTTTTTCGCTTAATTCACATCTGGGATTTTTTACCAATGCTTTATTGGCTGACGCAAAAAGACATGGTGTGGAAAACTGGGTTTATACGGTAAACTACCTGGATGATGCACAATGGTTAAAGGGCTTGGGTGCAGACGCAATTTTTACGGATAAACCGGATCTTATGTTGAATTTATAATTTTATTAATGGGTATTGTTACATCATTAGAGGCCAGGTATGAAATTATCCGTTTTGTGTTTGGTCAGTTGCCTATGTTATTTGACAGCTTGTGGTAGTAATTCGGAAGAACAAAGTTCGTCATCAAGTGTGCCACAAGTTTCATCCATTCAATCAAGTTCAATTTCTTCTATTTCAAGCATTTCTTCTGTATCTAGTATTTCTTCTTCTGCTAATTCCTCTTCAAGTCATTATTCATCTGCCACAGCAAGAATTCCTGTGCCTGATTTAACAGTTGATCCCGATTTGCCTATAAAAAACAGTGCCAATTATACCGCCGCTACAGAAGCTTCCCGATTCCTTGCGCAAACAACTTTTGGTGCAACCCCAAAAGCAATAATCCATGTCATGCAACTTGGAAAAGAGGCGTGGATTGATGAGCAATTCAATTTGCCACAAACCTATCATTTGCCGTTACTGGAAAGTCGTTTTACCGAAATTGGTTGGACTATCGCACCTGAAGTTGAAACTGATGATGGTTACTATCGCGATTTGCAGCGCAGTGATATCTGGTGGGAGATTATGCTGTGGGGTGATGACCAATTGCGTCAGCGTGTCGCTTTCGCTCTTGGTCAAATTCTGGTGATCTCCAATGTGTCTGATGTGCTTTATAACGACACCAGAGGAATTGCCAATTATCAGGATATTCTGGCTGCACATGCATTTGGAAATTATCGCGATTTATTGGAAGCAGTAACTCTGAACCCGATGATGGGTGAATATTTAAGTATGGTGCGTAATGAAAAAGCAGATGCCACCAGAAATATTCGCCCCGACGAAAATTATGCGCGTGAATTAATGCAACTATTCAGTATTGGATTGGTTGAATTAAATCAGGATGGCAGCGTTAAATTGGATGCCAACAATCAACCTATCCCTACCTATGACCAAACGACAGTAAAAGAGTTGGCGCGTGTCTTTACCGGTTGGAATATGGCAACTGCTAATCAATGGTGGGAATGGAAGGATACAGGTGATGCAGAAGTATTACCTATGAAGCCCTTTAATCAATATCACGACACAGGTGAAAAAATATTATTTGGCAATAAAATTATCAGCGCTAATAAAACACCTGCTGAAGATATTGATGCAGCACTGGATATTATTTTTGCGCATCCCAATGTTGCGCCATTCATCAGCAAACAATTAATCCAGCGTTTGGTTACCAGTAATCCAACACCGGAATACGTTAGTGATATCGCCGCTGTTTTTAATAATAATGGCATGGGTGTAAAAGGGGATTTGAAAACAGTGATTAAATCTATATTGCTGCATCCTGAAGCTGTTAGTGGCCATAAAAATTTACCGAATCAATTTGGAAAAATTCGTGAGCCATTATTGGTGCTTTCACATCTTTGGCGTGCATTCAAGGCAACAGGTCTGCAAACACGTTTTAGAAATGGCACTATCACTGCGAAACGAATTCGTTTCCTTGGTTCTTCCCGACTAATAGGACAAAGACCTTTTGGTTCCAATTCAGTATTTAATTTTTATCGTCCAGACTATCAACATCCGGGGTTAATCAAAGAACAAAACATGTATTCCCCCGAATTCCAGATTTTGACGGAAAGCATGTTGATGGCAAAAGCCAATACACAAAGTAGTTATATTTTCTGGCGCGATACACCATCGCAATGGTTGGAACCCATCATTAATCATGATTGGGATCTGATGCCTCCGCGCTTGAACTTAAGTGCAGAAAAAGCATTGGTAGAAAATCCGGTGGAATTATTGGATAAATTAAATCTCGTCCTGATGGCGGGACAAATGTCGCAGCCTATGTATGACACCTTGCTTGCTTATTTAAATACCCAGAGGGTAAGTCCGGAATGGACCGGCGACCTGAGAATTTGGGCCACTGACGTGTTGGTTTATGAGGCTTTGTTTCTGGTCTTGTCTTCTCCTGAATATGCAGTGCAGAGGTAGCCGATGAAAATCAATCAAACTCGCCGTGATTTTTTAAAGAAATTTTCGCAATTCACTTTGGGTGTATCCAGTTTTTATGCGGCCAGTGCGCAATTTCAATTGGCCAATGCATTGGTGCAGCCGGGCGATTCTTACAAAGCTCTGGTTTGTATTTTTTTATTAGGTGGTAATGATGCGTTTAATATGCTGGTGCCATCAGGTGATGCAGAATACAATTTATACAAATCTACCCGACAAACATTGGCAATTGAACAGTCAGGTTTATTACCCATTTCGCCGGATAATAATATTGGGCTGCAATTAGGTTTACATCCTTCTATGGTCGGAATTCAGGAATTGTTTGACAATGGACAGTTAGCATTTATTTCAAATATGGGTGCATTGGTTGAGCCAGTAACCAAAGCAGCTTACAAAAATAATTCTGTACTCTTGCCTCCACAATTGTTTTCGCATAACGACCAGCAAAGTTTTGTGCAAAGTTTACAATCCGGTTTTAAACGCAATGGTTGGTGCGGTCGTGCAGCCGATGCTATGCTGGGCGTTAATACCAACCAAAAATTATCCATGAATATTTCACTTGGGGGTTCCAATATTTGGCAAACCGGAGTCAATGTTGTTCCTTATTCGGTGGATGCAGCGGGTGTCAAGGAACTTGAAAATTTTAATAAACATTCAACTGATCAACGCGAGCTGTCACGCATACAAATTTATCAAACCTTGTTAAATCAACAGCAATCCCATCCTTTTATCAGTGAGTTTGCAAGGTCACAAAAACTAGCCTGGGAGTTATCAGGAGAGGTTAAACAAGCATTGGATGCCCAGCCAGAATTAACAACTGTATTTCCTGCCAATAATCAATTAGCCAATAATTTGAAAATGGTTGCGCAATTAATTTCCGCAAGAACAGCATTGGGTGTAACACGCCAAACATTTTTTATAGGCATGGGTGATTTTGATACGCATGGCAATCAACTACCCCGGCACGTTAGTTTGCTTGCACAACTCAGTTCGGCATTAAAATCTTTTTATGCCGCAACAGTGGAGTTGGGTGTCAGTAATCAGGTTACTTGTTTTACCTCGTCTGATTTTGGTAGAACCTTGACCAGTAATGGTGATGGTACAGATCACGGGTGGGGGAGCCATCAAATGATTATGGGTGGTGCAGTAAAAGGAAAAAATATTTACGGTACCTATCCGGATTTAACAATCAATAGCAATGATGACATTGGTGAAGGTAGAATTATTCCAACGACCTCTATTGATCAATATGCAGCAACTATTGCTGGTTGGTTCGGTGTACCAGCAACGGAATTCTCTACTGTGTTTCCGAATTTACATCGATTTAATACACCGACTTTGGATTTTTTTAAATAGGGAGTCCCAGGGTGGGTCAAGACCCGCGGAATAGGGCACTAACTTCTCATAAGATAAATTTTCAAAATTGAAAACGCGGGTCAAGACCCGCCCTGCATCAAATATGGATAAATTATGACATTCAAAAATTGTATTTGTGTTCTTCTATTTTTTATCTGCTGCTCCACATGGGCACAATCACAACCAGGGTTCATATCACCTGATAACAGCAATTTACTCTATACCGGCCGCATTGATTTCTCCAATCCTTCTGCCCCTATGATTAGTTGGCCTGGAACCAGTATCAAGGCCAATTTCACCGGAAAAGTATTGAAAGTAAAACTGGATGATCAGTTTGGTAAAAATTATTTCAGTGTCATTATCGATAATGAAATTTATCATCCTTATGTTATCGAAGCGAAAAAGGGCGAAAATGAATATACGATTTCAACCAGTTTATCTGACGGAAAACATTCACTGGAAATTTACAAACGAACTGAAGGGGAAGAAGGGCATACTTCTTTTAAAGGCTTTGTGATTGATGGAAAACTGCTGAGCCCACCGGCAAGATTCAAACGCAGAATAGAAATTTATGGCGATTCTATTACCAGTGGTATGGGTAATGAAGCAGCCGATAATGCGCGTGATGATCTTTTGTCTGAGAAAAATAATTACTGGGCTTATGCGTCAATTGCTGCACGAGAATTAAATGCCGAATTACATACCATTTCGCAAAGCGGGATTGGCATAATGATTAGTTGGTTTCCGTTTATTATGCCGCAATTTTATGATCAACTTAGTGCTGTAGGTAATAACGATACTCAATGGAATTTTACAAAATGGACACCGGATTTGGTGATTATCAATTTATTTCAAAATGATAGTTGGCTGATTGATCGCGATAAAAAATTGCAGCCATTTCCAACAGATGAAGAAAAAATACAGGCCTATATCAATTTTGTCCGAACTATTCGCGCAAAATATCCGAAAGCGCAGATTGTTTGCGCGCTTGGCAGTATGGATGCCACCGCCAATGACAAATGGCCAAACTATATAAAATCAGCTGTTGAAAAAATGAAACAGGATTATCAAGATAAAAAAATTGATACCTTGTTTTTTGATTTTACCGGTTATGGACAGCATCCTCGTGTTGCGCAAAATAAAGCCAATGCGAATAAACTGGTTAATTTCGTTCGGAAGAAAATGCACTGGTGATGCTTTATGGTTTTTTATTAACACGACAATGGCGAGATACCCCCGAAGGCATCTCGCTGGAATTCTGGTGGGCGACGGATCAAGGTGCTGTCTGCACGCAAATCACCCGGCAAGAATCAATATTTTTTGTTAAACGAAAAGACGCTGTTAAAGTTCAAAAAATAATCTCTGCTTTTGCTTCAGTGCGTATGGCTGAAGTGGCTTTAAAAAATTTTAAAAATCAACCCGTCAATGCAATCTATTGTAAGCAACAGCGTACAGCTCGTGATGTGCAGTTAAAACTTGAAACTGAGTCTATTGTTTTTTGGGAAGCCGATATCAAACCCCATGAACGGCATTTGATGGAAAGGTTTATCAATGCGTCCGTGCAACTTCCGATAGAGGCCATTCCCAGTAATCGACAATTATTGAATCCACCATTACTGCCTGCCGCAAAAACCGCGCAATGGCGCCCCAACTTGCGTTGCCTGTCGATTGATATTGAAACGACTATGGATGCCAAACATTTATTTTCCATAGCAGTTTATGCAGAAAACTTGCGGCAAGTTTTTATGATTGGTGATCAGCCGGCAGAATCGAGTGATCTGCATAATCTGGAATATAAAATATATTATTATCGCGATGAAAAAAGCTGTTTATTGGCTTTTCTGGATTTTATTCGCCACTATGATCCTGATGTATTGATTGGTTGGAATTTAATTCAGTTTGATCTTTGGGTGCTGGAACAGCTTGCACAAAAAAATGGATTGAATTTTCGAATCGGTCGCGGGCAAGAAAATTGGCATTGGCGGCAGGAAGAAAGTGAATCGGGTCGCAGGTTTGTCATTATTCCAGGGCGGATTGCATTGGATGGTATCGAACTATTAAAAGCCGCCAACACACAATTTGATAGTTTTTCATTACAGAATGTTGCGGAAGAATTATTGGGAAAAGGAAAGTTGTTGTCTTCCAATCAGCGAGGTGAAGACATTCAATATTTATTTCAGCATGATAAAAAATCACTCGCTGCTTATAATCTACGCGATACTGAATTAGTGTGGGATATTTTTCAACAGGAAAAATTATTGTCGTTTGCGATGGAACGCAGTCAATTAACCGGATTATTGATGGATCGAATTGGAGGTTCGGTTGCTGCATTTGAATATGCTTATTTACCCAAATTGCACAGGGCTGGTTATATAGCACCAAATCTGGGTGAGTTTGAATCGGATGTTATCAGTCCTGGCGGTTATGTAATGAATTCTCGTCCAGGAATATACGACAATGTGTTGGTGCTGGATTTTAAAAGCCTGTACCCCAGTATTATGCGCAGCTTTTTAATCGATCCCTGCGCTTTCTGGTTGGCACAACATAATAAATTGGAAGATGAGAAAATTGTTGAGGGATTTAATGGTGCTTTTTTTGCGAGGGAAGGGCATATATTGCCTTCCATAATTGAACAATTATCTGCAGCACGTGATCAGGCCAAAAAAGATAAAAATGCACCTTTATCTCATGCCATCAAAATTATTATGAATTCATTCTATGGTGTTTTGGGTTCTACAGGCTGTCGTTTTTTTGATCCGCGTGTGTGCAGTTCCATCACACTACGCGGCCATGAAATTATTCAAACCAGTCGGGATTGGATTGAACAACAAGGTTATGCAGTTATTTATGGGGATACTGATTCCTTGTTTGTTTGGTTGGAAAATAATTGTCAGGGGAAGAAGCCAAAAGCACCAGAGCAATGCCAAAAAATCGGCCAGCGTCTGGCCAGAGAGTTAAATGTCTGGTGGGCGCAAAAATTACAGCTTGAGTATCAGCTTAAAAGTGCGCTGGAGATTCAATTTGAAACACACTATCACCGGTTTCTGATGCCAACCATTCGAGGTTCGGATTTAGGCACTAAAAAGCGTTACGCAGGCTTGATCCATACTCTGGATGGTGAGGAAATTATTTTCAAAGGCTTGGAAAGTGCACGCTCGGATTGGACTCCTTTAGCCAAACAATTCCAATTGGCGTTGTATCAGCGTATATTTGCCGGCGAAAATCATGTGGAGTTTATTCGTCAGGTTGCCGCCGATTTATTTCAGGGAAAATCTGATGCGGATTTAATTTATCGAAAACGGCTCAGACAAAAATTGGTTGATTACCAAAAAAATATTCCACCTCATGTCCAGGCAGCCAAAAAATATCAACAAAAAACAGGGAAATCTTTGCGTCGTGGTGATTGGATTGAATATGTTATTACAGTGAATGGACCAGAGGCTATAGAGTGTCATACCAGCCCTCTGGATTACGAACATTATTTAACGAAACAATTAATGCCGGTTGCAGATTCCATTTTGTATTTTTTACAACAATCCATGCGGGCAATATTGGAATCACAATTAACACTTTTTGAATAGTTACAGGAAAAATAATGGAAGAAATTCTCGAACTTTTGCGTGATCATAATGAAACTGTGCCAGTGCCATTGGAACTGCCCGATGAAGATCAGTTGATATTGATCGAAGAAGAAATATTGTTACCAATCCCACGAGATATGCGGCAATTTTTGCTCGAAGCCAGCGATGTGATTTATGGGCATCTTGAGCCTGTGACGGCGGCTGACCCCAATTCACATACCTATTTACCCGAGGTTACGGCGACTGCCTGGTCTCTTGGGGTTCCGCGTTACTTGATTGTTTTGTGTGAAGTGAATGGGGATTATTACTGTGTTGAACCGGAAGGTGAGGTTGTTTTCTGGAAAAATGGTGAATTAACGGAGGAAACCTGGCCTTCTGTCTGGCAATGGGTGAGGGATGTTTGGCTTGAGTCCTGATTCATGTTAATAATTGCGCCCGTGGGATGTGATACGCGTGCCATTTAAAGGTTTTGGGCTAGACTTCCTTGCATGGCGGATTCATTTCCCAATATTGGCTTGAGAGTTTTAATCGTTTTTGGTGCCCCATGTTTTTTTTACGTTATGCAAAAAAGTGTATTTTTTTGAGTCTTATAGGTTCAACGTTTTGCTATGGGGTTGAGTCAAGTGTTGCAATGATTAATACAGTTGATCTTTCTGAAAAAAACTCCCAAAAAAATAAGGCTGTGGAAGATACAGACAATTCTTTGGATATTTATGAAGCCCTTGTT
>CBFGPN010000148.1:0-9952 GCA_965650675.1 uncultured Cellvibrio sp. | reverse complement strand
CAGCCACTTAGCGGTACTTTTTAGTATGATGCGAAACATGAAACATGAATCTGCAACCCAATCATCAACAATATTACAGGTCTCTTTTGCGTCTATAGATGCTGATCAGGCAGGGCAAAGGCTGGACAACTTCTTGATGGCGCGCCTCAAAGGTGTGCCCAAGTCCCGCATTTATAACGCTATTCGCAAAGGTGAAGTCAGGGTCAATAAAGGCCGGAGTAAGCCTGAATACAAATTAACAGCAGGTGATCAAATCCGGATTCCTCCCATCAGGGTTTCTGAAGAAAGGCAGGTTGCCAAGGCCAGTAACCAAATCCAGAAGTTATTGAATGATTCTATTCTTTATGAAGACGATGGTCTGTTGGTGATCAACAAACCGGCTGGGTTGGCTGTTCATGGTGGTAGTGGGGTCAATCTGGGGTTGATCGAAACTCTGCGACAGATGCGCCCTGATGCCCGTTATCTGGAATTGGTCCATAGACTGGACCGCGATACATCCGGTTGCATCATGATCGCCAAAAAGCGCAGTTACTTGCGACACCTGCAAGCCGCGCTTCGTGAAAAATCCTTGCAGGAAGTTTCCAAAGGCGATGTGCAAAAAACCTATCAAGCTTTGGTGATAGGTCAATGGCCGGATAGCAAGAAGCGAGTGGATCATCCTCTAATTAAATTGGAGACAGGCCAGGACGAGCGAATTGTCAAAGTTCATCCCGAAGGCAAATCCAGTTTGACGGAATTTGCGGTGGTTGCGCGTTACCAGGGTTTCTCTTTAATAGAAGCAAAACCCATCACCGGACGAACCCACCAAATTAGAGTTCACGCCCAATACACTGGCCATAGTCTGGTGGGGGATGAAAAGTACGGTAATGATGAAATCAATGCACAAATGCGGGATCTTGGTTTCAAACGATTGTTTTTGCACGCTTCTGCATTGGAATTTTATTTGCCCGATTCCAATGCGCCCATTCAAGTCAAGGCCCCTTTACCGCCGGATTTGGCTAACCCTCTCTCCAAGCTTCAGCCTTTAATAAAATGAGTCAGTTATGTTGTTGATATTTGATTGGGACGGAACCCTCTGCGATTCTAAACAAAAAATTACCAGTGCCATGCAAATGGCCGCCGAAGATCTGGGTTGGCAACCACTCGAAGATCACAAAATTCACAACATTATTGGTTTGGGTTTGCCTGAAGCCATTCGCAGTTTGTATCCCTCAATTCCACAATCAGATTACCAGCGATTGCGCGATGCCTATGCCAATCGTTTTATCGAATTGGATTTAGCGCAACCTTCGCTGTTGTTTCCCGGTGTTGAAGAAGGTTTGCAACAACTCAAACAAAATGGACATCAACTGGCCATCGCAACCGGTAAAAGTCGCAAGGGATTGGATCGAATTTTTACCGCAATGAATTTAAACGAAACCTTTCATGCAACTCGTTGCGCCGACGAAACTGCATCAAAACCCAACCCTTTGATGCTGGAAGAATTACTCGAACATTTTTCCGCAAAACCACAAGAAGCTGTGATGATAGGTGATACCGAATACGATATGGAAATGGCCCGGCGAATCCACATGCCGCGAGTTGCTGTCAGTTACGGCGCGCATCATGTCAGCCGTTTACAAAACTATGATCCGGCTCTATCGGTTGATGAGTTCCCGGAATTTATTCGTTGGGTAGAGTCAATCGGTTAATTGATTTTCGTCCATTGATTCAAGCTTTTCCCAAACCTGAAACGCTTCTTTCCGTTCCAATCCCCAACGATAACCACCAAGTGCGCCGGATTGTTGGATCACTCTGTGGCAGGGAATTAAAAAGGCTACTGGATTGGCGCCCACGGCGGTGCCTACTGCGCGTGATGCGTTGGGATTTTTGAGGTGTGTGGCGAGTCCACCGTAGCTGATGGCCTGGCCTGATGGAATGCGTAACAATGCTCGCCACACTGCTAATTGAAAATTGGTGCCTGCAATATGCAAATTGAATTTCTTTTTGGGTTCTTTCGCAAAAATGGCTTCTGCAAAACTTTTGGTTGATAGTTTATCTTCGATGACATTCGCCAATGGAAAATTTTTAGCTAGTATTTTTAGTTCGTCTTCTTCGGAATTTTTGTCGATAAAACTGGTGCGACAAATGCCGCGAGGTGTTTGTGCAACGAACAGGGTTCCAAATAGTGATTCGTGAGTTGCGTAACGGATTTCCAAACCTGAGCCTTTGTTTTTGTATTCTCCGGGAGTCATGGCCTCGATTTGCACAAAATGATCGTGCAGGCGAGATGCGCTACTCAAACCGATTTGATCGGCGGCTGCAAATACAGAATGCTGTTGATCCAATAATTTTTTTCCCAACTCCAGAGTCAGAACTTGCAAAAAACGTTTTGGCGTAGTGCCTGCCCAATCTTTGAATAATCGCTGAAAATGAAATGGGCTTAAATTGACATGACGTGCGATCTCCTCAAGCTCGGGTTGTGAACCGACGTTTTCCTGAATATAGCTAATCGCTTTGGCAATTCGTTGGTAGTCAGACATGGATTCAATTCCAAAAAATTTTCTGGATTATGGAGCGATAGTTTTATAGGAGTCGACCCGAATCTTGCGCTAAAGGATGTACACCCTCCTGTTGTAATAAATCAATCAATCCTATCAAGGGCAACCCAATCAAACTGTTGGGGTCGCGAGACTGAATTTTTGAGAACAGGCTGATGCCAAGTCCTTCGGATTTAAAACTGCCGGCACAATCAAAAGGTTGTTCGCGTTCGAGATAATTGCTTATCGCCGTTTCGGATAAATCGCGGAAGCTGACTATGTCGGTTTCCAAATAGGTCTGGCAATGTTGTGATTCGGCATTGAGCAGGCAGAGTCCCGTGTAGAAGGTGACGGATTGTCCCTGAAAACTCATGAGTTGTTTTTTTGCATTTTCAAAATTGCCTGGTTTACCGATGATGTCCCCGTTAAAACTCGCAACTTGATCCGAGCCTATTATCAAGTGATTCGGAAATTCGGATGCCAAGGAACGTGCCTTGGCTTCGGCCAGCCTCAATACCAAATCATTTGGCTTTTCGTTTGGCAGAGGGGTTTCATCCTGATTGGGTTTTGCGAAATCAAAGTCTAATCCCAGCTTGCTGAGTAACTGGCGGCGGTAGATAGAGCTGGAAGCGAGTAGTATGGGTTTCATAACAGTGTTTTGATGAAAATTCACAAGATAAGGGGCAAATCCTACTGCATAGCCACAGAATATGCCTGTTTTTCATGAGTTTTTCTTTGACATCAGCAGGTTAGATCCCTATTATGCCGCGCTTATGTTTACGACCCCCTCAGACAAAGCATTGCCAAGGCAAGTAGATCCGCGCCGGTTTGCCCAGCAGGGCATCAAGGTTGATGGGTTTATACCTGTCTCTGGAATGCCTCGTTTACTCGAGGCAACACTGGATTCAGCAGCAAAATTGCAAGTTGAACTGGCGTTTGCGATCAATGAGGAAAAGAAAAAAGTAGTTACCGGACGGGCCTGTGGCGATTTGACACTGGTCTGCCAGCGTTGTCTTGATCCTGTTAAATTGCCAATTGAAGCGCAGGTTTCTTTGGCAGTTGTCTGGGATGAAGATGAAGCAGATTCCTTACCATCTTATCTGGAACCCTGGATACATGGCGAAGGTGCAGCAGATCTTTACGAGATGATCGAAGAAGAAATGCTGTTGAGTTTACCGGCTGTTGCCTATCATGAAGAGCAGTGTGTAGATACCAAACTCTTCAGTGCAGGGAAACCTGTTGATGCACCAGTCAAGAAAAACCCGTTTAACGTGTTGGAGCAACTTAAGAGCTCGCCGAAATCCTGAGGCGCCTCGGCTTCCAATAATTTGTCAATAGGAGCAAACCATGGCTGTTCAACAAAACAAAAAATCACGTTCCAAGCGCGACATGCGTCGTTCGCATGACGCATTAACTGGCCCAACTTTGTCAGTTGATGCAACCAGCGGTGAAAAACATCGTCGTCATCATGTAACTGCTGATGGTTTCTATCGCGGCAAGAAAGTGATCGACACAGGTAGCAACGAGTAATCTTACTCAGCGACTCTACCTTGTCGAGCAAAATTCGAATAGCAGTTGATGCTATGAGCGGGGACTTAGGTCCCCGCGTTGCTATTTTAGCTGCAGAAAAATTTGTTGCCGATGAAAGACAGTGCGATATCTGGCTGTTTGGCGATGAATATCAACTTCGAAAATTTTATAAAAGCTCTCGCGACCCTTATCATCAGATAAACATAGTGCATTGCACCGAAAAAGTGACAATGGACGATAATCCGTTGCACGTTATTCGACATAAAAAATCCTCATCTATGTATCAGGCGTTGTCATTTTTGGCTAAAGGTGAAGTTGATGCTGCTGTAAGTGCAGGAAATACAGGAGCTTTATTGGTAATGGCCAAACATTTAATTGGTACATTGGAAGGAATAGATCGACCTGCAATTTGTAAATCCATGCCTGTTAAAAAAGGGCAAACTTTTATGCTGGATTTAGGCGCCAATATTAATTGTACCCCGGAACAATTACATCAATTTGCGCTAATGGCCTCTACTTTGGTTACGCAGCAAAACGAACATGATCCTGCTATCGAACAGGATCAATTGCCAAGAGTGGCGTTGCTGAACATAGGCACTGAAGATACCAAAGGTACAGATGTGTTGCAGCAAGCACAGAATATTTTTTCTCAGGAAAAACGTTTTGATTACATTGGCTTTGTTGAAGCCAATGCAATTTTTTCTGGAAATTGTGATGTAATTGCCTGCGATGGTTTTCACGGTAATATTGCTTTAAAAGCCAGTGAGGGAACGGCACGTTTTATCAACGATAAAATTCAATCAGCTTTTCACGATAGCTTGTTTGCGCGTGTTTGTGCGTTATTAATTTGGCCTGTCATAAAATCTTTGCGAGAGACGCTTGATCCTGCTTTGTATAATGGTGCCAGTTTGCTTGGGCTGAAAAAAACAGTGATAAAAAGCCATGGAAATGCTGATAAAAAAGCTTTTGCACAAGCCATCCGGGTTGCATATGAACAGGTTTTGCAAAATATTCCCCGAAAAATTAATTCCTCTTTAAATTAACCTTAAATTGAAATCCAGGTGAACAACACTATGAACCAAAAAATTGCTTTTGTATTTCCGGGGCAAGGATCGCAAAAAATTGGCATGTTGGCAGAGTTGGCTGCCGAATATCCAGTTGTCCAAAAAACATTTGCAGAAGCGTCAGAAGTGTTGGGATATGATTTGTGGAATTTGGTGCAAGCTGGGGCACAGGAAGATATAAATTTAACCGAGCGTACACAACCATTGCTATTAACAGCCAGTGTTGCAGTGTGGCGTGTGTGGAAAGAAAAAAATGGTGCAACGCCTGCATTTATGGCGGGGCATAGTTTGGGTGAATGGTCGGCTTTGGTTTGTGCTGGCGTGGTAGCGTTTAAAGATGCTGTGAAATTAGTGCAGCAACGTGGAAAATTTATGCAAGAAGCTGTACCAGCCGGTCAGGGTGCCATGGCGGCGATTATTGGGTTGGATGACGTTGCGATTTTGGAAGCCTGTAAAAAAGCGGAACAAGGCGAAGTGGTTTCTGCAGTAAATTTTAATTCACCCGGACAAGTGGTGATTGCAGGTTCGGCTGCAGCAGTAGAACGTGCGAGTGCATTCTGTAAAGAGGCTGGCGCAAAACGTGCGCTGCCATTACCTGTCAGCGCACCTTTTCACACCAGTTTGATGCAACCTGCAGCAGATCGTTTGGCAGAACAAATTAATGCTACGGTTTTTGCATCACCTGAAGTCCCTGTCATTCATAATGTCACAGCAGAATCAGAGCAATCCGCAGAAAAAATTAAACTATTGATGATTGAACAAATTTACAGCCCGGTGCGTTGGGTTGAGTGCGTCAATAGTTTGGTTGCTGCTGGTGTTAACAAAACTATTGAATGCGGACCAGGAAAAGTATTGTCAGGTTTAAATAAGCGTATTCACGCTGAATTAATTACGGTTTCAATTGAAAAACCGGAAGAGTTGCTGGCTGTTTTGGCAGAATAATTTTGTAAAATTTTTTTATTCTTTTGTTATTTTCAGTCGAGAGAGAAACGTTATGAGCTTAAATGACAAGGTTGCATTGGTAACAGGAGCCAGCCGTGGGATTGGTGCTGCAATTGCGGAGCAGCTTGGTAAGGCAGGTGCAGTGGTTATTGGCACTGCAACCAGCGAAGCCGGTGCCGCGGCAATTACGGCTCGCCTTGCTGAGCAAGGTATTCGTGGTGCGGGAAAAGTATTGAATGTGACCAGTGCAGAATCTGTTGAGGCTTTATTAAAGTCAGTACAGGAAGAATTCGGCGCCCCGACAATTCTGGTTAATAACGCAGGAATCACCAAAGATAATTTGTTGATGAGAATGAGTGATGATGAATGGTTTGATGTTATCAATACCAATCTCAGTGCTGTGTACCGCCTCAGTAAGGGGGTGCTGCGTGGCATGATGAAGGCGCGCTGGGGGCGTATTATCAATATCAGTTCAGTTGTTGGCTCTATGGGGAATCCAGGTCAGGCAAACTATGCTGCAACCAAGGCTGGAGTGAGCGGTTTTGCGCGCTCATTAGCTGCCGAGGTGGGATCACGAAATATTACAGTCAATACAGTAGCTCCCGGATTTATTGATACCGATATGACCAAGGTATTACCTGAGGAACAAAAACAACAATTGCTCTCAAAAATTCCATTGGGACGATTGGGGTCGCCTACTGAAATTGCCGGTGTAGTTGCATTTTTAGCGAGCGATGTGGCGGGATATATCAGTGGAGAAACCATTCATGTGAATGGCGGCATGTATATGTCTTGATATCTAATCCATTGAATTTGTTGGTTAATTTTTTAGATTTCAAAGTTTTTTTAGCGATAGCATTACCAGAATGGAAAATTCTATGTAAAATGCCGTCCGATTTTGACCGAAGTGGAAATGAATCCTGATTTAATCGTTTTCTCTCACTTCGAACTTCCATCCACCTAGGGGTTAAATAACATCATGAGTAGCATTGAAGAACGCGTAAAAAAGATCGTTGCTGAGCAACTTGGCGTCAAAGAAGAAGAAGTGAAAAACGAAGCTTCTTTCGTCGAAGATCTGGGCGCTGATTCATTGGATACCGTCGAGTTGGTAATGGCTCTCGAAGAAGAATTCGAGACTGAAATTCCTGATGAGGAAGCAGAAAAAATTACCACGGTACAATTAGCAATTGATTACATTAACGCCAATCTGGCGTAATTGATTCTCAAGTTGTTGTTAAATTCAGAAACGCTGTATTAGAAAAGGAAAAGCCGTATTAGCAATAGTACGGCTTTTTCTTTTGGTTAATTTTTATTTTTGATGAGGGGTTTGCCGTGTCACGTAGACGAGTTGTAGTTACGGGTATGGGAATGATTACTGCCTTGGGCAATACAGTTGCTGATACATGGCAAGGTATTGTCAATGGAAAAAGTGGTATTCAGACCATTAACCACTTTGATGCATCGGCATTTACAACACAATTCAGTGCCTCGGTAAAAAATCTGGTTGTGGATGATTATTTTCCTGCCAAGGAAGCAAAAAAAATGGATCCCTTTATTCAGTACGGTATGGTTGCCGGTATTCAAGCGATTCGTGATTCCGGTTTGGAAATAACCGATGCCAATCGCAGCCGTATTGGTGTTTCAATTGGTTCCGGTATTGGTGGAATAGGAACGATTGAGGAAGGTGGGCATACGCTTGAGCACAAAGGGCCGCGCCGCATATCACCTTTCTTTGTACCCAGTGCGATCATTAATATGATCTCGGGAAATCTGTCGATTATGTTTGGCTTGCAAGGCCCCAATGTGGCAGTGACGACAGCCTGTACCACCGGAACGCACGCTATTGGTTTTGCATCGCGCATGATTCAATACGGCGATGCGGACGTGATGGTTGCCGGTGGTGCTGAAATGGCAACAACACCTCTTGGTTTGGGCGGTTTTGCTGCTGCACGTGCGTTATCAACACGTAATGACAATCCGCAAGCCGCATCACGTCCATGGGATAAGGATCGCGATGGATTTGTTCTGGGCGATGGCGCTGGTGTTCTGGTTCTTGAAGAATATGAACATGCCAAAAAACGCGGTGCGCGTATATACGCAGAACTAATTGGTTTTGGTATGTCAGGTGATGCTTACCACATGACGTCGCCACCGGAAACCGGAGCGGGTGCTGCTGCCTCCATGCGTAATGCTATTCAGGATGCGGCAATACCTCTGGATTTGATCAATTACATCAATGCTCACGGTACTTCCACGCAAGCGGGAGATCTGGCGGAGTGTCGTGCGGTGAAATCTGTGATGGGCACTTCAGTTGAGCAGGTTGCAGTCAGTTCAACCAAATCCATGATTGGTCATTTATTGGGTGCTGCCGGTGCAGTGGAAGCAATTTTCAGCGTGCTGGCGATTCGGGATCAGGTAGCGCCGCCAACGATTAATCTGGACAATCCTGCTGAAGGCTGTGATATCAATCTGGTTCCCCACACTACACAAACCAGGAAAATAGAAGCCGTGTTATCCAACTCCTTCGGGTTTGGTGGCACTAATGGCTCATTGGTTTTCAGAAAAATTTAAGCGATTTCATTGAAATACCACACGAAAAACGCCGAGCATTGCTCGGCGTTTTTCGTTAGACTTCCGCTATGACTCAATATCCAATTATCAGCATCAACGGTGAAATGAATGGACAAATCTCTGTATTGGACAGAGGTTTTTCCTATGGAGATGGTTTTTTTGAGACCTGTTACATTCATCATAATAAAATTCATTTGTGGGATTTGCATCTGCAACGTTTATTGAAAACGGCAGAAAAATTGTCTATTCCATTAGAGCAAGAAAAATTAATACAATTTGTTGATGCTTTATTAAATCAAAATGATTCTCTTGAGTATGCGATTTTAAAAATACAAATTACACGGGGTATAGCAACACGTGGTTATGCGTATACAGAGAATTTGGCGCCTACCTACTGTTTATTATTATCACCGGGAAATGCTTTTTTAAAGCAACAGTGGCTTGATGGAATCAGTGTGCGAATTTGTGATCTTCGTTTAGTGGAGTTTTCGCCTCTTGCCGGTTTAAAACATCTTAATCGACTGGAAAATGTATTGGCACGCGCTGAATGGAAAGACGAATATGCGGAAGGATTTTTATTCAATACCAAAGCGCAATTGATTGAAGGAACCATGAGCAATATTTTTTTGGTTAAAAACGGAAAATTACTAACACCAAATTTGTCGCAGGCAGGTGTTGCCGGTGTAATGCGTGAATATATTATGAAAACTCTGTCGCCAGCGATGTCTTTGATAAGTCAGGAAGCTCTATTGGAAATGGATGACCTGTTTACGGCAGATGAAATTTTTATTTGCAATAGTTTGATTGGTATTTGGCCGGTAGTGAACATTCAAACCGATCGAATGCACGATTTTTCAATTGGCGATGTTACTCGTAATTTACAAGCAGGTTTGCTTCGCGATGTTATTGCGTAAATTGATTAAAACCATAATAAAACTATTCTTCGCACTGATATTGATATCGGTGGCGTTTGTAGTTGCCGGTTGGTTTTATTGGCAAGACTGGATGCAAAAACCATTGACCATTCCTCAGAGTGGAATTTATATCACACTTGAAAAAGGTCAGACATTGGGGCATGTTTTGAATCAACTTGCCGGGCAGCAGGCCATACAACATCCAAAACCTTTGCGATGGTACGCACAATTTACACAGCAAACCAAAGTTCATCAGGGCGAATATTTTTTACCATCTGGTATCACACCTGTTGGATTATTGGACAAATTAAATAAAGGTGATGTGGTGTTGTACCAAATTACTTTTGTGGAAGGCTGGACGGTAAAACAAGTTTTGGCCACTTTAGCGGCGAAAGATAAAATCAAACATGAT
>CBFGPN010000147.1:0-10025 GCA_965650675.1 uncultured Cellvibrio sp. | reverse complement strand
AAATTGCATTTTTTCAAAAGTACGAATATTACCGGGAGATCAGGCTTCATGATTGGCGCAATTAGGTGTCTAATGTCTTGAATCAATCGCTGGTCTAATTTGGTAATGGGCTGGTAAGTACGACAATGTAACCATCGGGGTCATGCAACCAGAATTCCCAGTTCATGTTTTCACTAAGATGGCTCTCTTTTATAACATCGACTCGCATTTCTGTGGCTCGTTGTACAGCCGCTTCATAATCTTCAAGTTCGAACCATAAAAGAACGCCGTTACCATAAGGGCGTAATTCAGGTTCACCAAGTTTGCCGTGTTGATGTTCTTCGTACCAATTGTGCAGCTGCAAAACCAGCTTTCCTTGTGAGGTAAGTCTTTCATATTGAGTGCCGCCGTGACCGCTTTCACAACCCAACAGGCGCTGATACCATCTGCTGCTTAATTCAACGTCTTGCACACAAATAAGCGGAGCGAGTTGCATATATTTCTCCCTTCAAATTAATTTTTTGAATACTTTTGTAGCAAAATTTAACTCTCCATAGTAATTTCAATTATTTCGTTACTTTCGTCAAACCTTACACAAATTATGTAATTTGTTGTTTCCTCCGGAAGAGTAAAATCAAAAGCGAGGTCTTCATCCCAAATGCCTTCGAGAACTAATAAGTTCAATACCTTTTCAGGACTGGGCTTCGATTGACCTGTATGTTTTAACCAGTAGGTTGGTTCGATTTCTTCAAGGTGATGAGATACGAATAACGTTGCACCGTATTCGCCATCCTCGGTTCCATATGTACTCTTAATTGCCTCCAGTGCTTTCTTTTCGCGAATTTTTAAAATTTCACTCATTTTATCCTCGATTGGTCTAACAGTTTTGTGGTGGCACTTTTAGAATTTTTTTAAAACGTGTATCGCGTTACACTCCATATGAGCTAACTTAAAAGACAATAACTATGGCTTTTCAAAGCGAGACATATCAATAATTTCAAAAGCTCTCATCTCGTTAAATGTGGATTGATATTCTTTCCATTCATTTTCAAGAGTGCCAGCAACAGAAACCACCACCATATCCATTTTATCGTTCCAAAAAAGCGAATAGAGTATGTGAAACTCTTTCTTTTTATCGCCTTGCATTACAGTTTCAATTGTTTCCAGACAAACAACAGAAAATAACCCTTGTTCAGTTGGTTCGCAGCTTGATACTACGCGGTCAACTGTCGTTTTCTTGGAGTCCGCAAATTCAAACAAAAAATCTTTGGGCGATTTTCCAGTCCCTTCTTTTATTCCTGCAATTAATTGAATCCTCACACCTGTGTCATACGAACCACCAGAGCTTATATCCTCTTTTGATAGCGTCCAGATATAGCCATTACTATTCTGAGATTCGGAATAAAACCAACTCTTGGGCTTCATGATTTTCCCTCCAGTCGGTTCAAGAATTTGTTGTAACATTTCTTCTTTGGCAACCGAAAATGCCGATGCTAACAAAAACAAAATTGTTAGAATTATTCTTTGTATGATCATTTAGAAACTCCTTAAGCCATCACACCATGCAATTCAACAGAGCGATTGTATGCCTCAATTGATTTGATATTTTCTGAAACCCATTCGGATTTTATTTTAGATTCTTCTAATGGTTTAGTGTCACAGGTTTCTCGATCTATCTGTTTATCATTCATTCGATTACCGTTTTGGTTCCGTAGCCCGTATGAAGCAAAGCGAAATGCGGGGCTGAGGGTTTATTAAAGAACCCGCATTTCGTTTCACTCCATACGGGCTACTTGCTGAGTGGAGCTGCTTGTTATATTTGTTCAAATTCAAGGCAATAGTATGTGTTGTTTCTGATTGCTCTCCAAAATTCCAAATATCCTGTTGAGAGAGCATAATCAACGTTGAGATCGCTTATATTGACGTTACATTTCAAACCAAGCAAGCAATGACTTATTGCACTTGAGTTTAACTGCATTAAATAGATATTCTCGTTGTTCTTACTTAATTCTGCTAGCGACGAAGCTACTACGTAACGTCGGTACTCATCGTCAATTTCCATCAATGATATTTCATAACTATTTTTCTTTTCATTAAATTTTGTCCATTCGGCGGAAACAATATCGTTTTTAATTTTGGAATTCTGCAAATCATGAAGATTACAAATAATTGCCTTATCAGCTTGCTCAAGCCGCAGAATGATTCTGTGTTCCTTTTCATATATCCATTCATCACTTTTTTGTAAAAATATTTCACTTAAAACTCTAGCCCCGCCTTCTACACATATATTTGAGTAATCAAAATCAAATCTGTCATTTCTGTACCTTAATCCCTTTCGATACATGATTGGCCTCGCAACTCCATTAAACGGAGTGTAATCAATCAAAAAGGGTGAGGTTAGCGAGCTAGGCATGAATAGTTTATTGAAAATATTTGAATGGCCAAAACTGCTAATTCCGGCGACCACTCCTTTATGTTCTTTAGCGTAGTGCGCCCACATGAGTAGATTATCTTTGGATTCCGAGAGACAAATAACCCCGACTTTATCAATATTGTTTTCAATGTACTGATGAAAGTTTACTTGCTTGTGGTCAATATCAAATACAGTTTTATCGTCAAAATATCTAACTAAATCGTTCAAACTATTCCTACAATAAACGGCTTCGAACGGATCGTTTAGAGCAGATCTTTGGGTTAAACGAATATATCCATCTTTGAAAAATGTCCTCGGTTCAGACATGTACTTAAAGTAAATCAATGTTCTAGACTCCATGAAAATTTAATATTTCATAACCAGCACCGACTATATCCCCACATCCCAACCACATCAACCATTCACCCAAACAAATCCAACTGCTCTTCATCTCGCTTCGCCGGAATAAATTGCGGCTTCTTAAATAAATCACAATTTAATTCACCAAAACGGCCGTGGTGGATTATGCCGAGGCGTTTTAGGGTTTTTAAAAAGCGTTGGCGGATTAAATCGGCCCAGACGCCTTCGCCGCGCATGCGGCTGCCGAATTCGGCTTTGTAATCTTTTCCGCCGCGCATGTCGCGGACGCGATTCATGACGCGTTCGGCACGTTCGGGGAAATGTGTGTCCAACCATTCTTGAAATAGCGGATTCACTTCGTGCGGTAAACGCAAAATGGTGTATCCCGCTGCTTTGGCTCCGGCATCGACAGCGGACTTCAATACATTTTCCAATTCCTGTTCTGTCACAAAGGGAATGATGGGGGCAACACTCACAGAAACGGGAATGCCCGCATCAGCCAAACGGCGAATCACTTGCAAGCGTCGTGTGGGTGATGCAGCGCGGGGTTCCAGTTGACGCGATACTTGATGATCAAGTGTGGTAATCGTAATCGCGACAATCGCCAGATTTTTTTTCGCCATCTCACTGATCAGATCAATATCGCGTTCAATTAATGAGGATTTTGTAATTAATCCAACAGGATGTTGGCACTCGTGTAAAACCTCCAACAAACTGCGTGTTAAACGCAATTCGCGTTCACAGGGTTGATAAGCATCGGTGTTAACGCCAAATGCAATCGGTGATACCTGATAATTTTTTTGCGCGAGTTCTTGTCGCAATAAAAATGCAGCGTTGGTTTTCGCAAATAATCGCGTTTCAAAATCAATGCCTGGAGATAAACCCAAATAAGCGTGTGTTGGTCGTGCAAAACAATAAATGCATCCGTGTTCACAACCGCGATAGGGATTGAGTGAAACACTGAAAGGTAAATCCGGTGATTGATTGCGCGTGAGAATGGATTTGGCAATTTCTTCGGTGACATGGGTTTTGATGCTCTTGTCCGCATCTTCTTCCTGATACCAGCCGTCATCCGTTTTTTCGCTTTGCCGGATTTCAAATCGCCCGATGATATTGCTCACAGCCCCGCGACCTTTGATCGCCTGGGGTTTGGGTGGAATCCACTGATCGGTTTGAATCAGGTCATGTTCTTCACTCATAATCACCATTCCAAAATACTGTATTTATAACCAGTAATTATATTTCCCGTACCCAAAATTGCAATAGGGGTGTAGCATGAAAAGCTCATTACCCCCGTTGAGCGGCGAATTTTCATTTCTCAGTGGGTTTCCTGATGCAGTGAGAAACAGAAGATTGATTATGCCTATTCAAATATTCGCAGATGAAAGCGGGAGCAGCGGGCAAGGCATCCATATGGTCATGGCTGGCCTAATATCAGATTGTGAATCGTGGTTGGAATTTTCAAACGAATGGCGATCATGCTTGGATGAATATCCAAAAATTCCAATATTCAAAATGAGCCATGCAGCAAATCTATCTGGACATTTTAGAAACTGGAAAGAAGAAGATAGGGATAGCAAGTTAAGAAAATTGGCTCAAATTATAAATAGGCACGTTCGCTGCATTATGTGGTCTGTTATTGATGTGCAGGCACACTCCGAGATATTAAGCAAACTTCCAAAACCAAATAATCATCCATACTTTTATTTGTTCCATACGCTAATACTGGGAACATGTTTTGAGTTGTGGCAGGCAGGATTGAGAGAAAAATTCGAGATTATTTTTGATGAACAGCTATCTACAGGTAAAAAAGCAAAAAAATATTTTACAGTTATAAGAGAAATAATGAGAATAAAGCATCAGAATGAATTTGAAATATTGCCTGCCGATACAATCTTTCGTAAAGATGATGATTTTATGCCATTACAAGCCGCCGATCTTTTTGCATGGTGCATTAGATATAATACGGACAACCCAAATTCTGAAGCTTTTGGATGGCTATTAAGTGAGATGAAAAATGTAAAGGCATCAGAGTTTTCTTGTTATTATGATAAGGATAGAATGCGCAATTTATTGAACATGACATATGAGATATTGGAAGAAGATGATATTCCAAAGGATATTCATGATATGTACAAAAGCATCTAACTTTTTATTGCGCCAATAACCTTCTCAAACTCCACCCCACCCTCATCACACTCAAGCTCCCTCGCAGTCTCAACAAACCGCTGAGACTGCTCTGGATTATCTTTTGCCACGTTTTCTTCTGTGGATTTTTTGGTCTCGCTTTCTGTCTGGTTCTTCATTGATTAACCGTTTTATAAGTGAGGCGCTTGCCAACTACAGCGCAAAGTAAAATTTCGGCACGTTCATGATCATTGATTTTAAGTGCTGCGCGATTGTTGTAACGAAAATCAAATTCAGCAAGATAGCGGTTTAAATGGTGATGCGCACAATGCTGATAGGTTCCTTTCATTCCGCGCTTAAACACAGAGAAATAATTTTCTACAGTGTTGGTGTGGAATTGTGGATTTTCTTTATTCACATATTCGCCAATGCCATGGTTAACTCGATTGTGTTCAGCAAAATCTTTTCCGATTTTACGATACAGCATAGCTTGGTCAGTCATCAAGCGCGCTTCTCTGGCAAGGTTAGCCAGAACGATTGGGCGAATAGATTCAATGGTAACAGTATCGACTACCATAGAGCGCACTTGCTTGGTGTCACGATCAACCAAGGCCAGTATTTTTCTTTTCTTATCAAGGTGAGGGCCTTTGCCGTGGCCTTCAGTTTTACCCATGTAGGTCTCATCAACTTCAACCATTCCGCCACCAGAACCAAAGTTGCGCAGTGAGTTGTTTTGCATGGCTTCGCGGATTCTGTGCGACATAAACCAAGCGGTTTTCAAAGTCACCCCAAGGGTTCTATGCAACTGGTTAGAGCTGATGCCTTTCTTGGATGATGCAATAAGGTAGATGGCCTGAAGCCACAGGTTCATTTTTACGTGAGATGATTCAAAAATGGTTCCAATCTTGACGGTGAATGGCTTGCGGCATGAATAGCACTTGTAGGTGCCTATGCGGGTAGATTTGCCTTCCATCTTGGATATGCGTTCGTTGCCGCCGCAGTGTGGGCAAACTGGCTTGCCTTCAGGCCACAGTCGTGATTCAACGAACCGGTAAGCCGCTTCTTCGTTGTGAAAGTATTCTTTGCTAAGGATGCTCATAATTATCTCCAAGATTTGAAGATAGTTTATGTTGCATTATTGGGTACGTCAAGTATAATTACTGGATTTATAAACAGTATTTTGGCTGCGAAATGATGTTCTGGCAAGTCTTTAAAAACGATCCTGAAAAATGACTGCAACCTTTTTCAAGTGAGCCCGTAGATGTTTCCGACTATCAAAACAAAGGAGACATCCAATGAAATTCTCAAATCAGATTCACTTGCTCATTCTGGGTTCAAGTCTGTTATTAAGTGCGTGTGGTGGCGGTAGCGGCGGGGGTGGAGGTGGTGCATATTCCTCCCCTGATGCTTATTCGTCTATTTCCAATTCGTCGAGTATCAGCTCAAGTTCTTCCAGCTCCAGTACATCATCATCCACAGTTTCCAGTTCCGTGAGTTCAAGCCTGTCCAGTTCGGTTAGTTCGAGTTCATCAAGTTCTGCTGCTGTTGCTTTAATTCCGCCAGTGAAATTGATTGATACACAACTCAACGCAGCAGATGGTGATTATTTTGTTGCAGCGGGTGACGTCATGGTGGGTATGCCGGAGGCAGGTGGCAATACCAGTTTTACGGCGCAGTTGCTGAGTCGAGAAGGATTCAGTCTTTACACCTTTGCTAACGACACAACCGGTGTTTCCAACTGTAATGGCAATTGTCTGGTGAACTGGCCACCTTTATTGGCAAATGCGAATGATGTAGCGGAAGCACCTTATTCAATTATTCAGCGAAGTATGGGCACAGCGGGGACTGCCTTGCAGTGGGCTTATCATGGCAAGCCTTTGTATTTTTTCAAAAACGATACGGCCGCAGGTCAAACTCTGGGGAAAGCCATCTCCAATTGGGCGCTCGCCAGACCTATGCCAACCATGGTTGCAGCCAATACCACTTTAGGCAGTCATTTGGTTGCTGCAGGCACAGTAAAAGTTGCAGCACCTGCAAGTGGTGTTGAACAAGTCACCAGTCAATTGCGTCAGGGTTTTACGCTTTACACTTTTGATAATGACACTACAGGTGTTAGCAATTGTTCCGGTGCTTGCTTAACCAATTGGCCTGCATTAATTGCGCATGAGGGAGCAGTGGCAACAGCGCCGTATAGTTTGGTTACGCGCAGTAGTGGTGAAAAACAATGGGCGCTGAATGGAATGCCGCTCTACTTTTATGTGGGCGATACCGCAGCCGGACAATTTAATGGCGAAGCGATTGGCAATAATTGGTATGTCGCACGCACTGCACCTGTTGCTGTAAATAATCATTCAACCGAAGGCCGTTTGTTTGTCGCTCATGGAAATATCGTCAATGCCAGTGGTGTTGCTGATAATTCCCGTCTTGATTTCACTCTCTATACCTTTGATGACGATACTCCCGGCGTGACCAATTGTTTCGGTGGTTGCCTCGCGGTTTGGCCTGCTTTGTATGCGCCAAGTGATGCAAAAGATTTTGGTGATTTCACTGTGATTGTTCGCGACGTCAACACTGGCGTTAAACAATGGGCTTATAAAGGCAAACCACTTTACTTCTATGTAGGTGATACCGCTGCAGGCCATGTCACAGGCGAATACACCGATTGGCAAATTGCTCGCCCTTAAAAACTCACAGGCGCAACAATCTTGTTGCGCCTGATTTTTTTGTATCACCGGGTAAAAAAAATCATGAAAAAATTTTTGCAATTTTATTTGCTGGTAAGTGTCACCAGCCTGGCAGCTTGTGGTGCGGGTTCGGGTGAAGGTTTGAATGAACAGGGTTTACCTGTCACCGATAATAATGGTGGAGGTAACCAGGCCGATGCAGTCACACTGGCTGAATTACAACAAAACATTTTTGGTTCAATTTGCACCAACTGTCATACAGGTGCCAATGCACCACGCGGTTTGCGTTTGGATTCCGAAGATAATTCCTACGCATTTTTGGTGAATCAAGCCGCTGATGAAATGCCGGATTTGATGCGTGTGAATCCTGGCAATCCTGATCAAAGTTACATCATTAAAAAACTCGAAGGTGCAAGCGATATTGTCGGTGGGCGCATGCCTCTGGGCGGGCCTTATTTATCGCAAACGCAAATTGATCAAGTCCGTAATTGGATCAGCAATGGTGCGCCACGTACAGGCACTGGTTTGTCAGCAAATAAAAACGAGGGTGATAACCATGTTGATTAATTGGAAAATCATTTGCAAAACCATTTTATTTGTTATCGCAAGTATTGGTTTTTTTTCAGCGAAAGCTGAACCTTATTTGGCCATAAAAAATAACACCGCCTGTTCAACTTGCCACGTCAATCCCGCAGGTGGCGGCGCACGTAACACTTATGGTGCTTATTACGGCACTCATGTGTTGCCGCAAACAGCAGGCAGTGCAACATTATTTGATGCAGGGCAAATGGGTGAAACTTTGCGCATAGGTGCTAACCTGCGCGCAAATTATTATCAATCGGACAGAGATGAAACTGAAGATGCGCGTGGTTTTGAAACACAATCCGGCCAACTTTATGTTGTACTGCAACCGAAAGATTCTCGTTTTGCCTTGTATATCGATGAGCAAATCGCACCGGGTGGTGCACTTAATCGTGAAACGTTTATTCTGACAAAATTAAACGGTAATCATTATGTAAAAGCCGGTCGCATAATGTTGCCTTATGGTTTACGTTTGGAAGATGACACCGCTTTTATTCGTCAGGCCAGCGGGTTTAATTTTGATACTGGTGATAACGGCGTTGAGTTAGGCTTGCAATACAGTAAAACTCTATTTAATTTTGCGTTGAGTAATGGCAGCAGCGGTTTGAACAATGACGATAATCGCCTGCAATTTTTATCGCGTGCAGAATATCTCGGCAACAATTGGCGAATCGGTGCAACAGCACTTTATAACGACGCCGAAGCCGGTGCGCGTACACAAGCCAATATCTTTGGTGGATTTAACTGGCAAGGTTTTGTTTTCCTGGCTGAAGTGGATCACATTGAAGATGAATCCCTCTCTAATATTCCCGATACTTTTCAGGAACAACGCATAGGTCTATTCGAAATCAATAGAGAAATTAGCAAAGGCTACAATATAAAACTCACCACTGAATATTTGGATCCTGATACCCATATCGATGAAAACCATCGCGTTCGCCATTCTGCTTTATTGGAATATACACCTTTTGCTAATTTACAAATTCGCAGCGGGCTACGTAAAGGTGATGATATTCCGCAACGTACGCAGGGTAATTATTTGGATTTTTTTGCGCAGTTGCATTTTTATTATTGATATTTTTTCGTCATTCCGCGCAGGATCTACAGTGGTCGTCATTCCTGCGATAGGCGGAATTTATTTGTCTCGTCATTCCTGCGTCTCTACACGTCATTCCTGCGCAGGCAGGAATCCACAGAACAAAAACTGGATCCCTGCCTTCGCAGGGATGACGGTATTTTGCAAAAGATGACGGTATGTTGCAAAAGATGACGGTATGTTGCAAAAGATGACGGTATGTTGCAAAAAATGATTGTGCACTGTAACGAGGACGATGCTTTTGCAGAGAGGGCTAGATAATGGTTTCGTAAAGATCTATCCATCCAGGATTAAAATCTTCAATTAATTTTATTTTCCATTCTCGCTTCCAGCGCTTTAATTGTTTTTCTCTCAATATTGCCTGCTCCATACTGACAATTTGTTCGAAATAAATTAGCTGGGTAATATTATATTTTTTAGTAAATCCATCGGCTAGATGATTTTTGTGTTGCCAAACACGTTGAACTAAATCACTGGTTACACCAATGTAAAGCGTGCCATTTTTTCCGGTTGACAGAATATATACTGCGGGGTTTTTCATATTAGTCCTTTAATTGTGGTTCCTATAGCGCCAAAGAGTAATTCAATTAATGGTAGAAAATCAATTAGCCGTACTCGTCATTCATGTATCTCAACTTGTCATTCCTGCGTCTCTACACGTCATTCCTGCGCAGGCAGGAATCCACAGAACAAAAACTGGATCCCTGCCTTCGCAGGGATGACGGTATTTTGCAAAAGATGACGGTATGTTGCAAAAGATGACGGTATGTTGCAAAAGATGACG
>CBFGPN010000146.1:0-10057 GCA_965650675.1 uncultured Cellvibrio sp. | reverse complement strand
ATTAATATCTTTTAATCGTTCGGTGATAATTTGATTTTTGGATTTGCCAATAGTGGATTGCAACGCGTGAAGTTGTCGATTGGTATTGGTGGTGCAAACTTCGTCCATTTCAATCAGTGTAATTTTGCCAACACCGGAACGCGCAAGTGCTTCAGCAACCCAGGTGCCGACCCCGCCCAAACCAATTAATACAAAATGCGCTTGAGACAAAGCGGTTAATGCTTCTTGTCCATAAAGTCTGGCAATACCGCCAAATCGTTGTTGATAGGATTCCGATAAAGTATTTTTCATAGGCCGATAATTCTATTCACGCGCCGATTTTAATTAATTAGCAGTTTTGAATGATCATCAAAACGAAATCGGCCATCAATAAAATATTCTTCCAATTGTTCTGCGGGCATAGGTTTGGCGTAGAGAAACCCTTGAGCCTGATCACAACCTTTATTACGCAGCCATTCAATCTGATAAGTATTTTCAACACCTTCGGCTATGACGATCATCTGCATATTATGGGCCAGACCAATGATCGATTTGGCAATCGCTGCATCATTGATATCGTCCTGAATGTCGTGAATAAAACTGCGATCAATTTTCAACTTCTGGATAGGAAATCGTTGCAGGTATGCCAGCGACGAGTAGCCGGTTCCGAAATCATCAATGGCTAAATACATACCCATTTCTTTCAGTTGGTTAAGTTGATTAATAGTTTCACCGGCGTGCTCCATTGCGCAGCTTTCAGTAATTTCCAGTTCCAGATATTCAGGACTTAAACCCAGGTTGTTTAATATGGCTTCTACTTTTTCAGGGAAATTTTTTTGCCTGAATTGTCTGGGCGATAAATTAACGGCCATTTTCCCTATATGTATTCCACTGTCCAACCATGCTTTTTGTTGTCTGCAGGCTTCGCGTAAAACCCATTCACCCATGGGGACTATCAATCCGGTTTCTTCGGCCAGCGCAATAAAATGTGCGGGTGAAATTAATCCTCTTTCCGGATGCTGCCAGCGCACCAGCGCCTCAACACCCACTATTTCATTGGATCTCAAATCCACTTGAGGTTGATAATGCAGAATCAGTTGATTGAGTTCTATCGCGCGCCGTAAATCATTTTCTAGCAGCAAGAAGTTCACAGCAGTTGCATTCATTCCTTTGGTATAAAACTGACAATTATTTTTTCCTGCTTCTTTTGCTTTATACATTGCTATGTCGGCATTTTTTAGCAACTCATCGGTATCTTTACCATCATCCGGAAAAATGCTGACGCCAACACTAACAGTGGTGGTGATGCTGTGGCCGCTGACCTCAAGAGGTCTTGCCAGAGTTGTCAGGAGTTTGTTTGCAACAAAAACAACATCATCCAGATCCTGAATGCCTTCCAGAACAATCACAAATTCATCACCGCCCAAACGCGCAACTGTATCCATGTCACGTACGCCTTCATTCAATCGCATGGCAATTATTTTTAATAAAACATCGCCAGCATCATGGCCCAGGCTATCGTTGATGATTTTAAATCTGTCTATATCAAGCAGCATCAGCGCAACCCTGCTGTTGCTGCGGCGTGCTCTGGCCAATCCATGATATATACGATCATAAAATAATGAGCGATTCGGAAGTGCAGTGAGCGAATCGTGAAATGCCATATAGTTCAACCGTGATTGCTGTTCTCGCAGTGCATTTTCAGCCAGCTTGCGTTCGGTAATGTCGGTGCCAATTGTACAAACACCGAAAATCTGGTTGTCTTTGTCGAGCAGCGGAAATTTCACAATTAGATAAGTGTGAAGGCTTCCATCTTTGTGTAATAAATCCAATTCCAATTCATAAGTTTGTTGATTGGTTCTGGTTGCAGATTCTATGTCCCACATAGATTGCGCGACATCTTTAGGATAGATATCAAACACATTTTTGCCAACATATCCATTGCTATCCATCATGGCCATATAATTAAAATGCTCGCTGGCCAAGACTACATTACCTTCCAAATCTTTTACAGAAATTAAAGCGGGAGAATGTCGCAGTATTGCATTCAAATAGGTTTCACTCGCCCAAAGTGCTTGCTCCGCCAACTTGTATTTGAACATTTGTTCTTCGTGGTGCCACATGTCAATAAATTGCCTGATTAATACCGGGCTCACAGTCCAGAGAGTTTCCAATTCGGAAACCGCTTTAATCAGCGATGCAATTTCAAACCGTGATTCCATATAAAACACTGCCAGTGTTTTATTTTTTTCAAGTACGGGAAGTATGTAGCAGGATTTGACTTTTTCCCCTGAAAAACAAATGCCATGCTTGATGACATCATCATGATTTAGCAGGCAGGTTTCGCCGGTTGCAAACACCTTTTCAATTACCCCATGAGGCGGATATTCCTGCTGCCCAAGAGGTACGGGAATCGATTGTATTGATGGAGAATCATCAATAAGTGTTGCAATTGCTTCAATATTAAAATTGGCGCCGCGCCACGTAACAAGCATTGCATTACAGATAATGTCATCTGTAACAACAATACTGACTAATCGTTCGGCGATATTTTTATGATTCAAATCCTTGAAAATTTGTTGAAATTTTATCAAGTCAACACCGGAGTTCATGCCCCGGGAATTTATTTTTTCTTGCATAGTCGCTCAACTTTGGTTAATTCCTCTCCAATAGAGAGAGGCTCACTGACAGCGTTTTTGTGTGGTAAAAAACAGTGACAACCGAAGTGGCATCCAGCCATTCTTAGATTTTTTTCTTATCGTAAATAATAAAAACTCTGCCGCTTGTCATAAAAAAGACGGCTAGTTATTTATTTTGCCATTCTTATATAAGTTAACAGCATGCTTTTATATTACAAAACGGTATTACCTACAACTTTTTGAATATTGATTCATGCGCCATGGTTTGTCCAGTGATGGCTTGATAATTTCCTGACTGGATAAAGCATGCTGTTCATCTACATTTAGAGAGAGTTGGCTGATGGAGTTGTTATGCGTAATTCAGTCCCTTTTATTGAAGAAGGGCATATTTCTCGAGCAGATTCCGAGCAGGCAGGCCAAAAACGGCAGGCAGGGAAACTGATTGATGAGGTGATTTCCAGCGCTGATGCTGAAAGCAGCTGGGATGATGTTGTGCCTGACAGTTGGAAATCCAATCGAACCAAGGCTATGAGGTCTTCTCCCGGAATCAAGAGGCTGTTACCTGCGCAATCTCCCAAGCAGTTGGTGCAAGGCTCCTCTCAATCGGCAAGGGCTGAATCATCCACAAACAAAGCCATGATAAAACCCAAGGCCAGTGTTACGGCGTTTGTTGATTGGGTAGCAATCAATAGCGGTCATGGGTTGCGTATCAATATAGTTGGCAATATTGATCACAATCTGCGGGATCAATGGCGGCGCCTGTTAGAGGAAACGGCAACAATAGACGTGAATGAGTATGAGATTAATTTGAAGGCAACACCTGTGTTAAGTATGACCGGCTTGGGTATGTTATTACTTTTCAAGGAACGCAAAGACTCTTCACGCGAGGCAATAAAATTGAGTAATTGTAATCAGGATGTCTGGAAATTGTTGAGTTGGACAGGCATGGATAAATATTTTGTCATTCAAAAAGGTATGGATTCCGAATAATTCCCTCTAGTACACTGCGCTCCTTTCTGTATTTCCCTGGTTTATTTTCAATAGCAGTTAATGCGCATGTCCAGTCTTAAAATCACCGAAATCTTTTACTCCCTTCAAGGTGAAGCCAAAACAGTTGGTTTACCGACGGTGTTTGTACGTTTGACCGGATGTCCCCTGCGGTGTGGTTATTGTGACTCCGAATACGCCTTTTACGGTGGCGAACGCATGACACTGGAGTCCATTCTTGAAAAAGTGGCAGCCTATCAACCACGATATGTATGTGTAACCGGTGGTGAGCCTTTGGCGCAGCGTGAATGTCTGGTGTTGCTCAAGGCACTTTGTGATGCGGGATATCAGGTTTCGCTCGAAACCAGTGGCGCTATGCCGATTGATGAGGTGGATTCCAGGGTCAGTCGCGTCATGGATTTAAAAACACCGGGTTCAGGTGAAGTGGGCCGAAATCGTTGGGAAAATTTGCAGCAGTTAACGCCTCAGGATCAAATCAAATTTGTGATTTGTGATCGCGCCGATTATGAATGGGCAAGATTCGAATTGGATAAGCATCAGCTTGCATCCAAAGTCGGTGAGGTTCTGTTTTCCCCCAGCTTCAACCAAATCAAACCGCTTGATTTGGCGGAATGGATTTTGGCTGATAATTTACCGGTTCGTTTTCAATTGCAATTACATAAGTTGTTATGGAATGACGCACCCGGGCATTAATTTTTTTGCAGTTTTCTTTTCAAGAGATTTTCCATGCTATCAAACCAACCCAAAGCTGTAGTGTTAATTTCCGGTGGTCTTGATTCAACCACTGTCCTTGCGATTGCCAAAAGTCAGGGGTATGACTGCTACACCTTGAGTTTTGATTATGGGCAACGACATAAAGCAGAATTATTGGCAGCAGAGCGCACCGCAAATTCGCTGGGAAGTTTGCAACACAAACTGATCAAACTGGATTTACGCAGTATTGGTGGTTCGGCATTAACCGATGATTTGATTGATGTCCCCGAACAGGAAACACAAGGAATTCCCGTTACTTATGTACCTGCACGCAATACTATTTTTTTATCCATAGCACTGGGTTGGGCGGAAGTATTACAAGCTCAGGATATTTTTGTGGGTGTGAATGCAGTGGATTATTCCGGTTACCCGGATTGTCGCCCTGAATATATTCAGGCATTTGAAAAAATGGCGAACCTTGCAACCAAAGCCGGTGTGGAAGGAAAAAAATTATCAATCCAAACACCTTTAATGAAAATGACCAAGTCCGATATTATTCGACAAGGAATTCAGTTGGGTGTTGATTACAGTTTAACGGTGTCCTGTTATCAAGCGGATGATGCGGGCAGAGCTTGTGGAAAATGTGATTCCTGTCGTTTGCGTAAGCAGGGATTTATTCAAGCCGCTATTGCTGATCCTACGTTATATGCAAATTAATGGTTTTGTAATTTCAGTGTGGCCAAATGATTGGTCAGCTTTTCCAGTTCTTTATCAATAACATCGCCGCCTGATAATAATAATTGCATGCGTGCTTCATATTCATTAATCGCATTGTCCAGCATCACAGCTCCTTCACCTTTTAAATCCAGATGCTGATAGGATTTTTTTAAATCGGTAATGAATTGATTGTAGATTTTTTTACTTTCTTCTGCTTGATAAGAAAATTGTATGTCTATGTTGGCAATTTTATTTTTGGCCAGACTGATCCAACCATCCGTATTGGTAATGTTCTTCTTGATCGCATAGGTGCTTTCCAGTCTTTGAATATTCTCGCCAGCGATACAAACCAATCCGCTGATGGTGGAGTTAATTGAATCTGCCTCACCCTCTGATGGGAAGATAATTAACTTGATCCCTTGGGCGACAAATAGCGTGTTATTGTTGATCTGCCCTATGTGGTCTTTCTGTGCTGAATTTTTTACCAGGCGTTTGAGTGTGTCATTAAACAGAAGTGATGGAAAATAATCGGCCTTGCCAACGGGTGAGTAAATATAAAATCCAGCTGCAATGTTAAATTCTTTAAGTAATTTGACTATAAGATTGGCAATATCTTTAATAGTTTTGCATTGACTAAAATTATAAATCGCACGGTTGACGGCTACTGCCTGGCGGTAATCATTGGCAATACTATCCATTCGTTTGGAAACATTCTGCAGTTCGGCATTAAGCGTTTGTAAATCCTGATTGGATTCTGTTTTTTCTTGAACAACAGTTTCTTTGGTTTTTTGTTCAAGGCGGGTGTATAAATCACTGATTTGATCTTCAAGAATAACAACACACCCTTCGTATTCTTTAACTATACGCTCCAAGCGGCTGATTTCTTGCTCTTTGGTATCCCGAACTTCTTGAGTGGTGTTGACATCAATAGATTCCCTTAACATGGAAATCTCTTGTTCCAAATTGGAGATAATACTCCGTTGGACTTTGTTACTTTCTTTTAATTTATTGATTTCATGCATCTTGGCAGATGAGTTTTGATCTGTATCACTGCGCAGATTGGTTATAAATCTATCTGAACTCTCAACTTCATATTCCAGCGTGTTGATAGATTTTTCTATAAAATTATTTTGTTGCGGTTGATAGTTATCCGAAAAGCTTTTCATCTCATCAAATAGAATCCGTATTTTGTCCAGATTTTCATTGGATATAACGGAGTCCAAAATTTCTTTGTATTCTTTTGGTGGGATTAATGAAGCCCCATCCTGAATGCTATTTTGCAATGACTTAATAATGTCTTTCAGCTTGCCAATCACTGCTTTGCTTTCTGTTTTATATTCGTTGAGTTCATCTTGCAGATTTTGACTCACAGATATTTCTGTGGAAGGTTTGCCGATGAGACCGAGTATGAGTTCGAATTTGTTGTCATAAAAGTTCCAGCCAATCTTGCCGCTTTTTTTCCTTTCTTCGGCATCTTTTTCAACGTTAAGATAAAGATAACGCAGGGCAGTGGCTTTTTCGGTGTAGGGTCTGTTGATGTCGAAAACAATGGTTTTGGAATTGGTATGTTTTTCGTATCGTTGCAAGGTTTCTTCTATTGATCTGGAAAAATAAGAATCCATTGATTCCTGGTTTTGGACGGAATGCAAATGAATTAATTTCTCCCGCATTTTTTTTAACAAAGAACCTTGCCTGATCAGAAAACACAGAAGTACCACCAGGCAAATAACCAGGATTACAATTACTTCCATAAGCAGCAGTGGCTTTAATATGGATAAGGAACTCATCAGTTAATCCTGTAAGAAATGTGGCATTGCAGATCCTGTAGGTGATGCTCAAACCCGCAGATGATATTCAGAGCGTAGCAAAAAAACAGAATTGTGTCCTGATGAGGGAAATGTCAGCCAGAATAATTGTTGTTATGTGCGCCATGCGGCTGATTTGTAATAGCGACAGTTTATGGCAGTTTTTTGATGTCCTTACAGAAATTTCATTCGCTGCTCTTCAAACTCATGAATGGGTACCGGTCGCCCGAAATAGTAGCCCTGAAATTTTTGGCAACCATTTTCGAGTAAATATTTTTTTTGTTCCAGGGTTTCTACACCCTCGGCCAATACATCCAGCTCCAGGTTCTGCGCCATCGCAATAATAGTTTTAACTATCACCCTGTCATTCGGATCTGTCGAAATATCCCGCACAAAAGATTGGTCTATTTTTAATTGATTAAGTGGTAATTTTTTGAGGTATGACAGGGATGAGTAACCTATCCCGAAGTCATCCATGGAAAAACCAATTTTCTGTAATCGTATTGCATGCATTTTGCCAACACTGGTTTCAACATTTTGTAATAAAGATCCTTCAGTTAATTCCAATGTGAGCAATTGCGTATCTATATCATTTTCAGCAATCAATGAATTGATTTCATGCACAAAATCATGTTGATTAAATTGGATAGGGCTGACATTTACGGCCAATTTCAGATCCCGGAATGCGGGTTTATTTTTCCAGTTGACAAGTTGTATGCAGGCCATTCTTAACACTTTACGGCCCAGCGGGATGATCAAACCGGTTTGTTCTGCAACTGGAATAAAATCACCAGGAGAGATCATTCCCTTATCCGGATGAATCCATCGTAATAATAATTCTGCCCCTATAACTGTTCCTGTATGGTTAACCTGGATTTGATAATAGGGAATCAGCTGGTCATGTGCGTCCAAAGCGATACGTAAATCATATTCAATAGTGGCGCGGCGCTCCATTTGTGCCTGCATTTGAGGATCGAAAAATCTTATGGTGTTTCGTCCGCTATCTTTGGCTTGATACATGGCCAGATCCGCATGCCGTAAAAGATCATCAATTGATCCATGGCTACCGCGAAAGAGATTAACCCCCATGCTAATAGTGCAATGGTAATGGGTTTTTGATAGTGCATAAGGCAAGCTGATCAGCGAGTGTAATTCCTCGGCACGTTTTTTAGCTTCAACGGCAGCCAGTTCTATATCGGTATTCAGGTTGTCAAACACCACGACAAATTCATCTCCGCCCAATCTCGCAGCCATATCGGTATTGCGGATTGTGGTGTGAATCCTTTCTCCAACCAGTGCCAGTAATTGATCGCCAACATGATGTCCGCGAGAATCATTCAGAAGTTTAAAGTTGTCCAGGTCAATAAATAAAATTGCGCAGTAATGTTTGGTGCGTTCGCTTTGTGCGGCAATTAAATTCAATCTTTCTTGCAGAAAACGACGGTTGGGTAAATGTGTCAGTGGGTCGAAAAAGGCCAGATTGAAAATTTTTTCCTGGTCTTCTGCGCGTCTAATTTCGCCTGCGATCCGTTCGGAAAAAATGCGCATTAATGAATTGGTTTGTGGTTTTGGCAGCAAGGGGCCTGTGCTTGCAACTGATAGAATTCCGATAGGTTTTCCTTCGATATTTTTAATGGCGATACCAACATAACTTTGTATTTTGTATTCTTCTATCAAGTCATCTTTTGGATACAGCGTTTGTGCTTTATCAGGAATGAAACAAAAATCCCGTTCCAGTACATCCGCGCAAGGCGTGTGTTTTAGCATGTAAGTGAAATTGGTTTGTAATTTGTCGTCAATCAAATAAGTGTGGGTTGTGGCGTGGCTCAGGTTGTAATTGACCAGGCTGATTTTGGCATGTTCGGCACCGGTATTTTTACTTAAGGATCTCAATAACGTGGCAAAAAAATCTTCGGTATTGGCAGAGTCTGCAGCAGCGGCAGCCAGAGCTGCATCCAGCCCCTGAATTTCTTGCAGTTGTAATTTTTGTTTTTCGTTGGCGATAGATAATTGTTGCGAGGTATCGAGAATTTCCTTGTGTGCCGAGGTAATCATCATACAAAGCAAGGTCATGACGATGGTGTAAACCCAAATGACCCAGTAACTCATATGAATGTCCTGGAAAATAAATGGGCCCAAATGATGCGTGGTTGACCAAATGGCAATAAAGCTGAAAAAAAGACTACAGAATGCCCCTGCAATCAGGCCAAATGAAAGCGCTGCCCAGGCGACACAGACAAATGTAATAAAGACAATCGGCAGTGAGTTGCCATGATTAAATTGATTAAGCGGGAAACAGATAAGCCCGCTCATAATTGTGGTTGCCAACAATATGAATGTTGCATGGGGTTTTTGAAAAATACTGTTGAATGATGATGCCGATAAGTTAATCAATAATGGTGCACATAAAAATACACCCAGGCTGTCACCCATCCACCATATCAGAATCACAAATAAGGTTTTTTCCAGAGAGAATTGATGCTGTAAGGCGAGCGCGCTGGCACCGATGATGGCGGGTATCAACATGCCGATAGAGGTAATCCAGATTGTGTTAATGGCTGTGTATTTATTTAATCGGGTGATATCACACTGCATTTTTCTGAGTAGTATAACGGCAATCGCCGGACCCAGACTGTTGCCGCAAGCAATTAGAAAATTGGTTGGGAGTTCGGCACTTGTCAAAATATTAATCGTCAGTGCAGCAAGGAAAACACCGGGCAGTGTGTGCCAACCCCAGCGATACATGGATGCCACAGCAATCCCGCTGGGCAACCAGAAAAGGGTGACCTTGTCACCCTCAAATGGAACACTCAATCCCAACCAGGCTGTTAATAAGTAGGCAGTGAAGACCACTATATTTTGGACGAATGGATTTTGCGCAAAGATTGAATGGTTGGATTGTGTACTGTACATGCTGGATGATTTTCAAATTCAAAAAATAGGTTGCCGTAGTTAAGCATAGGAGAGTTTGGTTGTTTTGGTTGCCTATTTTCCGATGGCTAAAAAAACCTTGTTTTTTAAAAGTAAAACAGTATCATACGCGCCTCGCGTTTAGGGGTCGTTAGCTCAGTCGGTAGAGCAGCTGGCTTTTAACCAGTTGGTCGCAGGTTCGAATCCCGCACGACCCACCACTTACGCCAATTCGTTTTATCCCCTCCTAAGGGTCGTTAGCTCAGTCGGTAGAGCAGCTGGCTTTTAACCAGTTGGTCGCAGGTT
>CBFGPN010000145.1:0-10062 GCA_965650675.1 uncultured Cellvibrio sp. | reverse complement strand
TGCTGGCGCAACTATCTACATAAAATCCGCACACAACACCAAAGGTAAGTTTTAAAAGACTGTCTATACTTTGTTCAACAAACAAAATGGACAGTTTCAAATGAATAAATGGTTGCCTCTTTTATTCTTCGCATTGATTGGACAGACGGTTGCCGATGATGCTTTTGTTTGGGAAAACGCATTAACGCTGGAGTCCATTCACAATACTTCCGGTGGAATTGACAGGGGTTCTGCGGAACTGGCAAATCTCGATATTACATTGGCAGTAGATACCGAATCGGCGGGCTGGTGGCAGAAAGGTAATTTTTTTATTTATTTATTGGGGGATTATGGTAAAGACCCGGCCAGATACACGGGCGGGATTCAGGGAATTTCCAATATCGCTGCCGACGACTCCTTCAAAATTTATGAGTTTTGGTATCAACATCATATTGTTGATCATCACTTGAAAATTCTTACCGGATTACATGATTACAATTCAACTTTTTACTCACTCGAATCCGCGGGTTTGTTCAATCATCCTTCATTTGGAATAGGGCCTGATACTTCACAAGCAACACCTTCAATATTTCCCACTACCGCCTGGACTCTTCATTTAACTCTCGAGCTTGAACAATTTTATGCATTTGCCGCTGTATATGATGGAGTTCCCGGCGATCCGGAAAACCCGCGAGGTACTCACATTAATTTTTCTTCGGGCGATGGATTATTTAAAGCGTTTGAAACAGGGATAACTGAAGAAAATTATAAACTCGGAATAGGCTACTGGAACTTGACGGCAGAAGTTGACAATCCGGTTGATGGCACTCCGATTGAGGAAAATCATGGTTATTATTTTATCGGCGAAAATAAAATAAAAGAAAATATTGCGATATTTTTTCAATATGGAATTGCAGACGATGAAAAAAATCAGCTGCATGAATATTGGGGATTGGGTTTTGTGAAATCCAATTTTGTTATTGATGGCGATGCAATTGGTATTGCTGTAGCAACCGCAAAAAACGGCAACCCTTTTATGCAGGAAAATCCGGATTTACTGAAAAGCGAAATGGCAACAGAAGCCAGTTACAACTGGCCCTGGTCAAATGCAGTTTCATCACAGTTGAGTTTTTATCATATTAAACACCCTGATATGAATCCTCTTGTTGATGATGCTTATGCAATAGGATTTCGGCTTACTCTTACATTTTAAATATTGGAGCTAAACAAGTGACCATTAAAAATTCAGTACTGTTAAGTTTCTGGGGATTTTTATTGATTACAGGTGTCAGCACCTGGGTCGGATACACGACTACCAGCCAGTTGGGAAATTTATTGAATTATATTTCCGGCCCTGCATGGAATGCAGCAGACGGTGCAATGGAAGGGCAAATCGGTTTGGAGTCACAGATCATTATTTTGCAAAAGGTTTACCACAAAGAAATGTCGACATCGGAAGCTGCTCCAATACTCGAAGATGCTATTGCAATGGAAGAGGGTGCTCTGGGGCGAATGAAGGGATCAAATCTCATCGCCGATAAAACCATTGCTGAAATGGAAAAATATTTGCAAGTGTTTCATCAATCGCGTGAGCGTCTGTGGAGCAACTTGAAAAACAATCAACCAACGGAAACTGAATTCAAGAATCTGAATAATCAAATTGTGAAATTATTAAGTTTTATTGGTGAAATGGAAGAGGAGGCAGATTCCAAAGTAGAAAACGAAACCAAAAATGTTGCAGCGCTCCAACAGAACGCAAAACTGGCGTTACTCATGGTATTACTGGCTGGAATGGGACTCAGCATTGCTTTTATGTTTTTCGCACGACTTTATGTTGTTAAGCCTATTCAATCGGTTACCGACAATCTACAAGAGCTTTCATCTGGAGAAAGCGATCTGACCGTCAGGTTAAAAATTTCTGATAAAAAGAATGAAATGAACCAGCTATCTTTATATTTCAATAAATTTGTTGAGCGCATTCAGAAATTAGTTAATCAGGCACAAACCAGTAACAATTCTTTATTGGCTGCCAGTACACAGATCAGTCATTTTATAGAAAAATCGGCTGCTGGTTCTGCAACCCAACTTAACGAAATATCCCGCGTTGCAGATTCCATTAATAAAATCGCTGCGGCCTTGGAAAAAGTGGGTGATGCCGCCAATGATGCTAACAGGTCATCTGAAAAAGCGGTTAATACCACTCACTCCGGAAATGCAATCGTGGTATCTGCAGAAGAGGGCGTGGATGACATAGTCAGTGAAGTAGAGAATGCGTCGAAGGTGATTGCGGCATTGGTTACTGATAGTCAAAATATCAGTTCAATGTTGGAAATTATCAGAAGTATTGCGGAACAAACCAATTTGCTTGCATTAAATGCTGCAATAGAAGCCGCCCGTGCCGGGGAAAGCGGGCGCGGTTTTGCCGTAGTAGCAGATGAGGTTCGTAGCCTCGCTTCACGCACGCAAGAGTCAACCAAATCCATTGCGGAAATTATCTCCAATTTGAATAGCGGATCAAGCAAGGCTGTGGCTGTAATGAATGACGCCCAACAAAAAGCTGTGCAAATTAAAGAGCGCATCGCCAAAACATCCGATGCATTTGCAGGAATAGTGGTAGTCGTCGATCAAATAAAAATTATGAACGCACAAATAGCCGCTGCATCAGAAGAAGAAAAAGGCGATATGAAAGAAATACGTGGCAGCATCAACACTATTCTGGATCTTGCCCGCCGCAATCAGGAAGTTGGCGAAGAAGCGAATCAGTCACGTATACATCTGGATAAAGAAGTTCAAAAAATTGATAACTTGATGCGTCAGTTCAAGACCTGATTTCGTATCCCGCTCAATTCAGTTTCACAAGAGAAATTGTGTAAGTGCCTCCGACCGCCTTCCCCGTGTGGGGAGAAGGTCAGTAAGAGGGCTCGAAACGAAAATCAAAGAGTGTTTATTTACTGCGCGGTTAAGGTAAACATCTGGTTAGTTTGGTTGGCGATACAGGTCCACTGGAACAAGTTGGCTCCATCGTTAACCGAAGCGCTGGCGACATCCACACATTTTTCGCTGTTGCGATTAATAATGCGATAGCGACCCGAGCCAGCCGCTTGGAAGCGGAACATTTGGTTCTGCGTATTGGTTACATTCCAGAGCATTAAATTCGCGCCGTCAGCAGTGGAGAAGGAATCCACATCAAACGCTAAACTTGTAGCGCTAACTGGCGATACGCGATGCCATACATCATCTACACGAGTGACCACAAATTTTTGGCAATTGTTATTTAACCAACTCCATTGACGCAAATTAGTGCCCGCCGCTGAACCGCAATTTTCTACATCCACCGATTTCCCCGAGTGCGCCGGGGTAATCCTGAAGGTACCGCTCAAACGTGCGTTGTTGTCGGTTTTTACTGAGAAGCTGCGACTGAATACTGGCCAACCATTGGAGAAGGTCATTTGCAGCAAGTCCAAACGCGCAGGCCAGCCTGTTGAGGTGTTGCCATCGTAGTAGTGGATAGAAGCCAGGTGCTGGCCGTTGTTGTAGAAATAGCCAAAGTGACCCGGGCCAATATAGATACCATCAGACATCAACACATTGCTGCCGCCATATCTCCACAGATCCTTTCCGTTTTTATCAAGGAAGGGGCCGGTAGGGCTGGTGGAGCGTCCAGTCACTATGTAGTAATCACTGTTATTCCCCTGGCAGCATTCACCCAGGTTAACAAACATGTAGTAGTAGCCATTAATGTACTTAACCTGTGCCGCCTCAAATTCATGCCATGCGTAGTTGTTGCCCACCACGGGGTAGCGACTGCTATTCATCAGCTTGCCGGTATTCGGGTTAATCTGGCGAACAAAAATACCGGCGTAGTGTGAACCGTAAGCCATCCACACATTATTTTGTGCGTCGCGATACAAGCCCGCATCAATGGTATTCACCGGTTGGTTACCCAGAGTGCCCTCGTCATTAGTGGAAACCACCATGCCTAAATCTTGCCAATTCGGGTTATTCAGGGAGTTGGTGACCATAACACCAATAGCGGAACGCATACCGGAGGTTGACGAAAAGGCCGAGTAATACAAATAGAACTTGCCGTTCATTTCTATCAAATCCGGCGCCCAAAAGTTGCCGTCAAAGCCAGGCACTTTGTTATTGATCCAGGATGGAAAGGTGTTGGCAGGAATAGGAGAAGGACCACGCGTCCAATTCACCAGATCAGTTGAATAGAGCGCATTGATCGGAAAGTTACTCGCACCACCACCTGTACCAAAAGTCCAGTAGCGGTCACCGTCTTTTACAATCGTAGAGGGATCATGTATGTCAGTAGTGCCATTCAATTTGATGGCAGCAGCTTGTTGTACCAGCAACATGGATACACAGAATGTCGATAAAAATCGACATAGTTTGGAGAGAATCATCTTGGGACTCCTTACACAGTTATTTTGTTAAAGCGAGGGTTGGCGCTTCCTGCGAATAGGACGGCAGACTTCAATAGTTATTGTTATCTCATTGATAAATCTTGAGGGACAAATAATACACTGCTCATTCGATTATAATAATATTGTCTTATAATTTCAAGCGTATTGATACGGAACCTAATACGAGCAACTTAAATAAAAATGCCGATCATTTCTGATCGGCATTTTTATAAATATCTATTTAAAATCAAAATATTGCGTGACAAAGTTAAAGTTGGTGTCCATTGCTGGCATAGATAAGTGCCATCCCATATAGACAAAGGGCGGAGGGAAGCGAACTGTCCGATTCGATGGCCATGCTCATTCTCCAATTTCTGCTTTCAAACCCGCATCGACTGCTGGGCGAAGATACCCGCCATCGCGCCTTGCCATGATGCAGTGGTGACCGACGGGATTGCGGGATTAGTGAGGTCGCCAGCGGCGTAAATGCCGGGCATACTGGTTTCGCGGCGCTCGTCGACCTTGATGACAATACCGAGGGGCGTCTCGACTGTGGCGAGACCCAGTGATTCATGCAGGCTTGCGGACGGCTTGTTGCGCGGATGTGCGAACAGGATATCGACTGCGACATTGGGGCCGGTATCTAGCTTGATAGTGGCACCATACCCGTGATGGGCGACCTCGGTGATCCGACCCTCGACGACAGGTGTGTTGCGACGCTCCAGATCGACCCGGATTTCGGGAGGAATGTCGTGATCATCAGCGAAGACCGTCAACTTGTCGGTCCAGTCGTGGAACAGCCTAACCTGATTGTGCGACTGCGGGCCGGACCAGACTAGGCCCCAATGCTGGCCGGCAACTTCAAAGCCGTCGCAATAGGGACAGGGCACAATCGATGTACCCCAGTTTTCGGCAAAGCCCGGAACAGCAGGCATCTGATCGACAACACCATAACTCAGGATCAGGCGGCGCGCGCCAAGGATTTCGCCATCGCTAGTGAGAACGGAGAAATTGTCGATGGCACCGGAGATGCTGTCGGCGCGGGTATTAACCAGCCTGATCGTGGGATAGCGCGCCAGCTGTTGCCGCGCCTCGACCAGAATGTCCAGCGGTGGCTTGTGATCGTGGCCGAGCATACCATGCGAGTGGCTGGCGAAGCGATTGCGCGGCATGCCGGTATCGAGAATGGTGATCTTGCGGCGGGCACGGCCAAGTTGAAGGGCTGCAGCGAGGCCGGCAAAGCTGCCGCCGATGATGATGACGTCATTCATAGTGATGTGCTCCGAGTTGTGATTGTGGGAGGTTGGCCTGGTTCAAGAGAGACTTGATTTGAGAACATCTACCGCATTTGTTTGCACTTATGGATACTGTGTAGTATCGTAAATCTTAAATTAAGATACTGTCAAGTACTGGAATTATTGTGACTCAAAAAAACAGCCAAACCCGACGGGGTCGACCCGCCAACGAGGCGCTCAGCCAAACGATAGTCGACGTAGCGTACGAACTCTTTGTGGAATTGGGTTTTCAAGCGACCACGTTGGACAAGGTCGCCCAGCGGGCGAAGATATCCAAGCTCAGCATCTATCGGCACTTCGAGAACAAGGAGGCGCTGTTCAGCGCTGCCATGACGGCCCGCTGCCATCAGTTTGTACCACAGACTCTTTTTGAAGGTGTGGATGGTTCGGCAGAAGATCAGCTCATGGCGGCGGGATTATCCCTGCTTCACACGTTGCTGAGCCCGGACGTCCGCAGTGTTGAAGCTATGGTCATGGCTGACAAGACGAATCAGAAGCAGTTAAGCAAGCTTCATTATGAAGCCGGTCCCGCCCATGTCATTGCGCAAATCGAGGCTCTGTTGCATCAGCTACACGCGAAGGCACTTCTGAATGTGCCCGATCCTCTCCTGTCCGCCCGCTTGTTTGCCGCGCTTTTCAAAGGCTCCGATCTTTTAATTATCGCGCGCTTCGATGAGGCGAGAGTAGAGGGCGAAATTGAATCCTATTGCCGGTCAGCTGTAGCCATGTTCATCGCTGCGCACGATGGCAGAGACCACGCGGGCGTGTTTTAGGGTATGATCCTTTACCTCAGACATATTATTTGATTATTAGAAAAAAATGATTAGATCTCTTTTACGCTGGAAAACCATTTCACTGTTTAATCTTCTTTTTATCAGCATTTTTAATTTTGCTTTTGCAACATCACAGGATGATCTTGTATTGAAGGTTGATACATCGACATCAGTTGCCAAAATGCCCCCGACCCTCTATGGCATATTCTTTGAAGATATTAATTTTGCAGCCGATGGTGGCCTTTATGCCGAACTGATAAAAAACAGATCATTTGAATTTGAACAACCCTTGATGGGCTGGACCCAGCCTGCAACAAAACGCACTTCGGCCAATCTTGATTCAGGTGTTGGTAATACCATTCATTTTGCTAATAATCTCTCCAACAAAAACATCATCCGTATTCATGTGTTTAATGACCAAGATTACAGCCTGATCAACGAAGGCTTTCGTGGAATGGGTATTGAAAAAAACAAAACCTATTTATTATCTTTTTATGCAGCCAATGAAAATCGCGATATTAAGAAAATAATCTTCGAGCTGATCGACCAACAGAATAATGTTATTGCCTCCACCAAAGTAACCCCAGGGAAACAAGGTTGGCACCAATACAAAACCAAATTGATCGCCCAAAAAACGGAAGAAAAGGCACGATTAAAAATCCGTTTTGAAGGGCAGGGGACAATTGATCTGGATATGATTTCGCTTTTTCCAAAAGAAACCTGGAAAGGCAGAACCCAAGGTTTGCGCAAAGATTTAACTCAACTTTTATTTGATTTAAAACCCGGATTTTTGAGATTCCCGGGCGGATGTATTATTGAAGGGCGCACGCTGGCACAGCGATACCAATGGAAAAATACACTGGGTTCTATGGAAAAAAGACCTACCATGATTAGTCGCTGGAATAACGAATTTGCACACAAGTTAACCCCGGATTATTTCCAGACTTTTGGTTTGGGTTTTTATGAATATTTTCAACTGGCAGAAGATCTGGGTGCAGAGCCAATACCGGTTTTAAATTGTGGTATCGCGTGTCAATTTAATTCCGGAGAACTGGTTCCTGTTTCCGAACTGGATCCCTATATTCAGGATGCAATTGATTTAATCGAATTCGCCAATGGCTCACTTAAAACAGCCTGGGGGAAAGTCAGGGCTGACATGGGGCACCCTGAACCTTTTAATCTTAAATATATTGGAATAGGCAATGAACAATGGGGGCCACAATATATTGAACGCTTCAAAATTTTCCAAAAAGTGTTAAAAGAAAAATATCCAGACATCATATTAATATCAGGCTCTGGTCCATCTGCTGACGGAGAACACTTCGATTATGCACACAGAGAACTTAAAAAATTAAATGCCGAATTGATTGATGAGCATTACTACAAAGATATTAACTGGTTTAAACAAAATGCAGCCCGATACGATAGCTATGACAGAAAAGGCCCCAAAATATTTGCCGGTGAATATGCAGCGCAAAGTGTAGCAGTTGTCAGCCCTGATAATAAAAATAACTGGGATACAGCATTGGCTGAAGCCGCTTTTATGACCGGACTTGAACGCAATGCCGATCTTGTTCTAATGACATCCTACGCGCCTTTGATGGCACATGTTGACGCATGGCAGTGGGCGCCCAATATGATTTGGTTTAACAATTTACAATCCCTGCCCACAATTAATTATCAGGTTCAAAAATTATTTTCCCTTAACAAAGGAACCGATTTATTGCGCATCTCCGTCAACAATCAACCTGTGACGGGACAAAACGGACTTTATGCTTCAGCAGTAAAAGATTCGACAAATAACAGCCTTATAGTAAAAGTTGTCAATATCCATAACGTTGAAAAAACAATCACCATCGACACCCAAAATAAACCGGTATCGGCTGCATCCATAACAACCCTCAGTAGTGATGCACTCAACAGAGAAAACACTTTTTCTGAACCTTTGGCAATTCAACCTAAAACTGAATCTAAAAAATGGGCGAAAGAAGAGTCGGTCATTATCACCTTGCCAAAACAATCACTCGTGATTGTTCAATTGATTATGAGTGCAGATTAGCAACTTCAACATTGCTGCGCCGGTTGAAAAACCTGTATCGATTGTCACAAAGATATGAAACAAGTTAGGGCAAGGTGACATCAGGATTTTTATAAATCGTAAAATCTTTTATATATTGATGGGAATAAGTAGAGCGAAATCCGAAATAACCGCTATTAACAGGGTTATCAAGTTTGTGATCAAACAATAATTTGCCGTCAATCCAAACACGGGTAAATCCTTCTTTTACTTCCGTTACTATATGGTATTCATGATCAGCAATAAGTAAGTCATTTTTATCCAGATACTCTTTCAGCAGGTGCCGGTTTCCTTTGCCATCATACCGACGAAAACGAGTTGTCGAATTATTATTACCGCCTATCCCCATGTAACATAAATCCAAGTGATCATATTCAGCGAATGCGCCTTTGCGAGTGAATAAATTCTTTTGTGTTGGATCTCTGGCCATCCAGAATTGATTAAGGTCTGACAACCTGTCATTTATACCCTTATCTAAAATGAATCCACGCTTGTAGGATATGACATAGTCGCCTGATAGTGGCTTTTTATACCAAACCGTAACACCCGCTTTGGTATTTAATAGGAGCCGATTGTTTTTTACGGCCACAGATGAGTCAGGTGCTGATTCCATTTCAACAATCCAATCATCTTTAAAATTATCAGCAAATTTTGTCTCATAGAAAACATCCATTTTGTGTAAATCAGGAAACACAGCAGGATTATTCGCTATGCCATACCTGACTGTAACAATAGCAATTAAAAAGACGATTATATTTTTCATGAAAAATTGTCTCTATAACAAAAAATTTCCAATTAATTTTATTGGATCATTTTCACTATAGCAACCATTAAGGATTTACAATACTTATTCCAGAAATACTTTGCTATTGGTTGGTTTTGCAAATACTTGTACACCGGTTGTTAAATTTAAAAAACGTTCCTGTGATCGCGGTAATTCAACATGCATTAATTGATTGTTGAGCTGATGCTGCAATTCAATTCGCAATACCGAACCGGCAGTGCTGATGTGCGCGATAGTCGCCGGGATTGCGCCTTCGCTTTCTTCTGTACTCAATTCAATATCATGCGGGCGAACGTAGGCAATGGCCGCTTTATCCTGAATGCTGTTGTGTTCCGGTGCGGGTAATTTGTAATCACCAATATGCGCCCAACCTTGATCGACACGGCTGTGAAATAAATTCACCTGACCAATAAAATCATACACAAAGGGTGATGCAGGATTATTGTAAATGTCATCCGGTGTGCCGATTTGTTCAATCTGACCTTTGTTGAGTACGACAATTTTGTCGGCGACTTCCATGGCTTCTTCCTGATCGTGAGTCACAAAAATCGAAGTGATATGTAATTCATCATGTAAGCGACGCAACCATCGACGCAAATCTTTTCTGACTTTTGCATCCAGTGCACCGAAAGGTTCATCCAATAATAAGACTTTGGGTTCAACCGCTAATGCGCGTGCCAGTGCAATACGTTGACGCTGCCCGCCAGACAACCGTACTCCGCGATCGCCGATTTCACTGTTG
>CBFGPN010000144.1:0-10132 GCA_965650675.1 uncultured Cellvibrio sp. | reverse complement strand
CTTTCTTTGCTTTGATTTGTATCAAGTAAATTTTGATTTTCGTGCGGCAGATCGCCGCACGAGACTTGTTAGTCAAAAGTGGTGCATTTTTTTATCGAGACGACGCAGTCCAATTGCATCCAACATCCACTTTTCAAAGAAGGGTTCGGAGATACCGGTTTTCATTTTTGCGATGAAATATTTTTCAAACGCAATTTTGCCAAGATGCGCCCATTTGCCCTGTTTGTACCACATGATATTGCGTGGTGGCAGTTGTGGAACTGCAATAAACGCTGCGCCTGTATCGCCCATATCGGCCAGACAAAATGCGCTCCAGCTACCTTCGTAGTCCGGTGTTTCACCTTTTAATTCTGCGCTGATGTTGTGCACCAGCGCGGTCATCATGGATTCAATCATATAACCGGTTTTGGGTGCGCCTGTGGGAACCGGCGTTTGTTCAATTGGCGGAATCGCGACGCAAACACCGGCAGAAAAAATGCGTGGATATTTCAGGCTGCGTTGGTGTTTGTCGATTAATACAAATCCGCGCGGGTTACAAAGTCCTTCCACTTTGGCTACGGCATCGACACCTTTAAACGCTGGCAACATCATGGAATGTACAAAGGGCAATTGATGTTGTTTGATGACTTGGCCCTGTGCATCCAATTCATCGACAAACATTTTGCCTGCTTCAACTTGGGTGGTTTTTGCGTTGGTAATCCAGTTGATGTGACGTTTGCGCAATTCGGATTCCATCATGCTTTTGGAATCGCCAACACCTGCCAAACCCAAATGGCCGATGTAAGGCTCGCTGGTGACGAAGGTTATAGGCACTCTGTGCCTTACACCCGCGCGACTTAATGCGGTATCCAAAATAAATGCGTATTCATAAGCGGGACCAAAACAACTTGCGCCCGGCATCGCACCTATTACCACGGGGCCGGGATTTTCGAGCAGCTTTTTATAATCCTCATGAGCTTGTTCAGCGTGGGGCAGGGTGCAGACTGATTGGGTAAATCCTCCGTGCGGGCCAGCACCCGGTACTTCATCAAAGGATAATTTCGGGCCGGTTGCTATGACGAGATAGTCGTAATCCACCCGGCTGCCATCACCCAGAGTCAGGTATTGGTTTTCAGGATTGATCTCGTCCACTCGCTTGGCAATAAATTCAATACCCTTCTTTTCCAGATAGGGACGAATCGGGAAACTGATTTGCGCCGAATCCCGCCAACCCACTGCCAGCCAGGGGTTCGAGGGAACGAACTGGAATTCTTCGCGTTCATTCACCACTGTGACCTGATGCTCTTTCCCCAGGGCATCCCGCATTTCGTATGCACCTGCCATACCCCCAGACCTGCTCCGACAAAGACTATACGAGCCATGATTCACCTTCTGCTTGAGTTATCTCATCAATTTGCTGGGGGCATAGGGCAACCGGTTTGTCCCCTTTGTTATTTATCATAGATCACTAATTTAGATATTGCTAATATATATTTATCTAATATACTGCAATCAAGCAAGTGCAAAAGGTAAAAGTCTATGAATCAACCTGTTGATCTTCATCAATCCACTGACCCTGAAGGGTTGGATGGGATGCGCGAGCACGCCCAGGCGGCTGCCGATCTGTTGAAAGCATTGGCCAATGAAAACCGCTTGATGATTCTTTGTACCCTGATGGGAAGAGAAGAAATGTCAGTCGGCGAGCTCAATGCACGAGTGCCGCTAAGTCAATCGGCTTTGTCGCAACATTTGGCGAGTTTGCGCGATGCAGGTTTGGTGAGTACGCGCAAAGAAGCGCAGACGGTTTATTACCGACTCGAAGGCACTGAGGCTGCAAAAGTTATCGCCGTTTTACAATCCATTTATTGTCCGAGGTAAACCATGAGTCATTCACGTATTCATCCTGTTGATTTATTGAGTAACAAATCATCGGAAATTTGTATTCTCGATGTGCGAACCCTTGCTGAAGTTCAGGCATCTGCATTGCCAGATTGTTTGCATATTCCGCTGCACGAATTAACGCCCGAGCGTTTGCAATCCGAAATTGAAAAGAGTGGCAAAAATGTCAATTCAATTTATTTATTGTGCCAAGCCGGTCGTCGCGCAGAAATGGCGGCTGATCAATTAAAAGGAAAAATTGCTGCAGAACTGGTGATTATTGAAGGCGGTATGAATGCAGTAAAACAATCCAATTTGCAAACAACTTCGCAAGGTAGAAAAGCGATTCCACTTGAGCGTCAAGTGCGTATTGCGGCTGGCATCCTGGTGTTGACCGGTGTGGTACTCGGCACCTGGTTTAATCCGGCTTTTTACGGTTTGTCAGCATTTGTGGGTGCAGGATTAATTTTTGCGGGCATCACCGATATTTGTGTGATGGGCATGTTGTTGGCCAAAGCGCCTTGGAATAAATAGCCCCCTGGAATAAATAGCAGAGGGATAAATAGATTTTTTGAAGAAAATTTATGTTACTGGCAATCGGGATTTTAATTGGTTTGATGCTTGGGCTGACGGGGGCGGGTGGTTCAGTATTCGCTGTGCCTTTGTTAGTGCTTGCGGGAATGCCGATTCAAGACGCGATAGGTGTTTCGTTGGGTGCAGTTGCAATGACGACTCTCTACGGCAGCATTCGCAATCGTCTGCAAAAACAAACGCCCAGTGTTTTGTGGAAGCCGGGAATTATTTTGGCATTGTCAGGTGTTGCGTTAGCCCCATTAGGAAAATGGTTGAGTTTGCAATTGAATCCGCTGTGGTTAACAACGGGATTTATAACGCTAGCTTTGTTAATTGCAATCAGGCTTTGGTTAAAAGCAGCGCGCGATCCTCAATCAACACAGATTGTGCGTGCCGGAAATTTTTCTGCCGTTGAATCGCCCGCGTTGTTATGCAATTTAAATCCATCCGGGCAATTTATGTTGCGCCCGCGTTGTGTGGGTGGATTGTTAATCGGCGGACTGTTCACCGGATTTTTATCAGGTTTATTCGGTGTGGGTGGTGGATTTTTGATTGTGCCACTCTTGTTAGCTTTAAGCGCAGTGACTATGGCGCAGGCGGTGAACACGTCATTGTTAATTATCGCGTTAATCAGTGGCAGTGGATTTATCAGCCATCTGGTTTTTGTACAAGGAATTGATTGGGTAGCGTTTGGCTATTTGGCCCTGGGTGGTTTGATCGGCATGTTGTTGGGTCAGCTGTTGAGTCAAAAAATTGCTAATGCATGGCTACAGAAACTCTTTTCCGTTGGGTTGGTAATTATTTCAATCTTGATGTTGGCTGTTGATTATTAGTCATTATATTTTCGATATATAGCTGGGGTAAAAAATGATTTTTCGTCAAATGTTTGAAGCTGAATCCTGCACTTACACTTATTTGCTCGCTTGCGAACAAACAGGGCAAGCAATCTTGATCGATACCGTTAAACAGGATTTGGAAAAATATTTGCAATTGTTGCGCGAGCTTGATTTGCAATTGATTTATGTTGCAGATACCCACACGCATGCCGACCATATTACTGCGGCTGGTGCCTTGCGCGACACAACGGGCTGCACCAGTTTGTTAGGCCAGGAAGCGGCTTCTGATTGTGTGTCAAAAAATTTGCGTGATGGCGATATTATTCAACTCGGTAAATTGCAAATTAACGTGATGCACACACCAGGGCACACTGATGATTCCTACAGTTTTTGGGTGGAAGATTCTGGTCAGCATTATGTGTTTACGGGCGATACATTGTTGATCCGAGGCACAGGTAGAACCGATTTTCAAAACGGCAGTGCCAGTGCTCAATACAAGAGTTTATTTCATCGGTTATTACAATTGCCGGAGGGTACTTTGGTTTACCCGGGCCATGATTACAAAGGTTGGACTTGCAGCAGCATCGCCGAAGAGCGCAAACACAATCCGCGATTACAAGTGGCTTCTGAAGCAGAATATATTGCGCTGATGAATAATTTGAAATTACCTAATCCAAAATTAATGGATATAGCGGTGCCAGCCAATCGCAGTTGCGGCAAGCTATAAATAAAACCACAGGAGCAGAGAATGAAGACGCAAATCTGGCTAATGGTAATACTGGCATTCGTTTTGTCTGCCTGTTCTGAATCGCAACCTGAACAAACAGCGCAAAAAAATATTCCGGCATTGCAAACAATTGTGTTGCAACCTGAAACCATTGCGCGTGAAATTTCCTATGACGCATTGGTGCAAGCGGTTAACCAGGCAACTGTGTCAGCGCAGACATCAGGGCGAATCATTGAAACCCCCGTGGACGTTGGTGACTTTGTCAAAAAAGGTGATTTGATTTTGCGCTTAACCAACACTGAACAGCAGGCGCAAATGAATAGCGCCAAAGCGCAGTTTGATGAGGCGCAAGCCAATTATCAGCGTGCGCAGGAATTACTCGGTAAAAAATTAATTGCCAAAGCTGATGCAGATAAAACCGAAGCCCTCTATCAATCCGCCAAGGCGCGATTACAAGAAGCAGAACAACAATTGGCTTACACCGAAATTCGCGCACCTTATTCCGGTATTGTATTAAATCGTACTGTGAACAAAGGCGAAGCGGTTGCGCCCGGTAAAGCCTTGATGACAGGTTTATCTTTAGAAAATTTGCGTTTGCAACTGGATGTACCGCAACAGCACATCACACCACTTCGCCAATATAAATTAGCCAGAATTGCATTGCCGAATGGAAAATTTATTGAAACGCGCGAATTCAGAATTCCGCCCGCAGCCGATCCACAAACTCAATCCTTTAAAATTCTGATTGATTTGCCAACAGCCGATTACGGAATTTATCCAGGCACTTATATCAAAGTGGCATTCGTAACAGGAGAAGAACAATCTCTGGTGATTCCGGAATCGGCTTTATTAAAACGCGCCGATGTCACCGCCGTTTATGTAGTGATGCAAGATCGAATTGAATTCAGGCAAGTGAATATTGCCAGCAAACAAGTGTCAGGCTATCCAGTCTTATCAGGTTTGCAACAAGGTGAAACTATTGCATTGGACGCAGTAGCGGCTGCGCAAGCCTATCAATCCTTACAAAACAAGGATTAATCTATGGATAACACAGAGTCTCAATATTTGGGTATTTCCGGAAAAATTGCCAAAGCTTTTTTAACATCGGAAATTACACCGCTGTTAGCCTTGGTTGGATTTTTATTAGGTTTATTTGCGATAGCCATAACACCGCGTGAAGAAGAGCCGCAAATAAATGTCACTTTCGCCAATGTGTTTATTCCTTTTCCCGGTGCCAGCCCGCAAGAGGTTGAATCATTAGTCACTACGCCCGCTGAGCAAATCGTTTCGGAAATTGAAGGTGTTGAGCATATTTATTCCACATCATCACCCGGCATGGCGACACTCACTGTGCGATTTGTAGTGGGTGAACCTCGCACTGATGCCATAGTACGTTTGTACAACGCGTTTTACGCAAATGGTGATTGGCTGCCACAAAATTTGGGAGTCGGAAAACCTTTAATTAAACCCAAAGGCATTGATGATGTGCCGATTGTTTCGCTGACATTGTGGAGTGAAAAATCCGATATTGTAAATCGCGACTTGTTGGCCGTTGCGCGAAGTTTGCAAACGGAATTACAACGCGTACCCGGGACACGCGATATCGATATTATCGGCGGACCTGATCAGGTAGTGCAGGTATTGTTTGATCCACAGCGGATGGCTGCTTATGGTTTGGTGTTGGATGATGTGCGTCGTGCGTTGATGTCGGCGAATCAATCAACCAGCGCAGGTGACATTCCTTCGGTTAATGGCGATATTCAAATTCAAGCCGGTGATTTTTTAATTAAGCCGGAAGAAGTTGCTGATTTGGTGGTAGGTGTATACCAACAATCGCCGGTATTTTTGCGTGATGTTGCTGATGTGAAATTAAATTCTGATCGCGCAACCCAATATGTTACGCATGGTTTTGGTCCTGCTGAAAAATCCCAATCATCTAATACATACCCAGCAATCAGTTTGGCAGTCGCTAAAAAGCCTGGTGAAAATGCAGTGGAGGTTGCAAACAATCTGTTAGAACGATTGGATCAATTGAAAGGTGTCACTATTCCGGATGCGGTGAATGTTACCGTCACCCGAAATTATGGTGAAACTGCAGAGGATAAAGCGCAAACCCTGATTAAAAAATTATTGTTTGCAACTTTGTCCGTGATTTTATTGGTCTTATTGACTCTGGGAAAACGCGAAGCTTTTGTTGTGGGTGCCGCAGTCATTGTGACTTTGGCGATTACCTTGTTTGCGTCATGGGCTTGGGGCTTTACCTTAAATCGTGTTTCGCTATTTGCGTTAATTTTTTCAATCGGGATTTTGGTCGATGACGCAATTGTTGTAGTCGAAAATATTCATCGCCATATGTCGCAAGGTAAGTTGCCCTTGCAACAAGCCATTCCTCTGGCCGTTGATGAAGTGGGTGGCCCAACAATTCTGGCAACCTTTACTGTGATTGCTGCGCTGCTGCCCATGGCATTTGTCAGCGGTTTGATGGGGCCTTATATGTTGCCCATTCCAATTAATGCTTCGACTGGAATGTTGATTTCTCTTTTAGTTGCATTTGTATTTACGCCCTGGTTGTTTAATCGTTTATATCAACACCATCCTGTTTCTTCTCCCGCTGGAAAGGATGAGATCGAGAAAGGATCAAGACTCACAATTTTATTCACCAAACTCATGTCGCCTTTTTTAAATAAAAAAGCAGGGCGCAAAGCCAGATTGTGGTTATTGGCAGGAATTTTTATCCTGATGTTTTTGTCGATCAGTTTGGTGGTGATGAAAGCAGTGGTGTTAAAAATGCTGCCGTTTGACAATAAAAGTGAATTTCAATTAGTGATTGATATGCCGGAAGGCACAGCCCTGGAAGATACCAATCGGATATTGCTGACACTCGCGCATGAATTGAAAAAAGTTCCGGAAGTCACTCATTACCAAATTTATTCCGGCACAGCTGCGCCAATTAATTTTAACGGTTTGGTGCGTCAACAATATTTACGTCGCGCTGCGCATATGGGCGAGATACAAGTCAATCTTGTTGATAAACATTTGCGTAATCGCAAGAGTCATGAGATTGCATTGGCCGTGCGCGAGCAATTGCAACCGCTGGCAAAACAACTGGGCGCTAATATGAAATTGGCAGAAGTGCCACCAGGCCCGCCAGTATTATCACCTTTGGTCGCTGAAATTTATGGATTGGATTATCAAGGGCAAATTGCTGTCGCCAAACAACTGCGTCAGGTTTTTGAATCCACAGCCGATTTGGTGGATGTTGATGATTCGATAGAAGCAGAACAAGCGCGCTGGATTTTAGTGGTTGATCGCGCTCGCGCATCGCGTTTGGGGATTGATCAAGGCAGTGTTGCCAGTGCAATTCAAACAGCCTTGTCGGGCGATGATATTGCCTATCTGCATGAGCAATCAACAAAAGTACCTGTGCCTGTGAGATTGGAATTGCCTGCCACAGAAAAAGCCAATGCCGAATTGTTGTTATCCATAAAATTGCGCAACGCAGAAGGGCATTTAATTGCCTTGAGTGAAATTGCCAAATGGGTAGAAACACATCGCCAACAAACTATTCATCACAAAGATTTGTTACCTGTGGTGTATGTAACAGGCGATGTTGCTGGTGATACCGACAGCCCGCTCTATGGTTTGGCAGATATTTATCAACAACTTTCTGAAAAACCTTTGGCGGATGGTTCTTATATTCAACAATTTTTAAATTCGCAGCCTGAGTTACCGGTGCAATGGAGTTTGAAATGGGACGGCGAATTACAAGTGACACTCGACACCTTTCGCGATATGGGAATTGCGTATTCAGTGGGATTGGTGCTGATTTATTTATTGGTAGTCGCCATGTTTAAAAGTTATTCAGTGCCGCTAATTATTATGGCTCCCATTCCTTTAACGATTATTGGTATTTTGCCCGGCCACGCGTTGCTCGGCCAACAATTCACAGCGCCCAGTATGATCGGCATGATTGCACTCGCAGGCATTATTGTGCGTAATTCCATTTTGTTAGTGGATTTTATTCAACAACAATTACGCGAAGGTGTTGCTCTGGAAGTTGCCACCATTAATGCCGCTGCTGTGCGTGCATTACCGATTGGTCTCACCGCATTGGCTGCTATGTTAGGTGGATTTTTTATTCTGGATGATCCGATTTTTGGTGGGCTGGCTGTGTCATTAATTTTCGGTTTGTTGGTATCCACTTTATTAACCTTGATAGTGATTCCGGTGGTTTATTACGCATATCACTATCAGTCAACCAACGAATGATTTTTTCAGCAAGAGGATTCAATTATGTCGACTGAACGTGCTTTAACCGCTTTTGCGGGCATCATGGTGTTATTGAGTGTTGCCCTGACTTACTGGGTGCATCCCGGTTTTGTCTGGTTCACAGTGTTTATCGGGGCCAACTTGTTTCAGCAATCCTTCACAGGCTTTTGTCCTGCGACTATGGTGATGCGCAAGTTATTTAATTTGAAATCGGAAAAGGAGATGGCTTGTGATGTGAAATAAGTATCTCCAGTTGTGTCGGATTTTGTTAGAATTGCGCCCGAAAGAAAATAGACTCATTTAAAAGAGACATCAATATGCTCATTCAGGCACCGATTTCACTCGGCGAATTAATCGACAAAATTACCATTCTGGAAATTAAAGCAGTGAATATTGCAGATCCGGCCAAATTAAAAAACGTTACTCACGAACTCGCTGTTCTGGATGCTAAAGTGAGTGAATTGTTGGGTGCAGAAGGCCAGGCAAAATTATCACCTTTGAAAAAAAGCTTGCGGGACATTAATCAGGAATTGTGGATCATTGAGGATGATATTCGCGATTGTGAATATGTAAAAGATTTTGGCGATAAATTCATTCAACTTGCACGCGCAGTTTATGTTACTAACGACAAGCGTGCGAAAGTTAAAAAAGATATCAATTTGGCCTTTGGTTCTGAATTGATTGAAGAGAAGTCTTATAAGGATTATCAGTAAACAACTGCCCTCACCCTAACCCTCTCGATAACGTCTCCATGGTTGTTCTACCTCCTGCATCCATGCAGTCGTCCCGGAGGGAGAGGGAACAGATCCAGATGCGGAGAACAAGAACCCTCTCCCTCTGGGAGAGGGCAGGGTGAGGGCCAACATGCTAACCCAACTTTCCCCGCATAAACTCGAACCTTTTCCCGATCCCTCACAGGCATTGGATGACCCCAATGGTCTGTTGGCAGTGGGTGGGGATTTGCGACCGGAACGCATTCTAATGGCTTATCAAAAAGGAATATTTCCCTGGTTTAATCCTGACGACCCTATTCTTTGGTGGAGTCCGAATCCGCGAACTGTTTTTTATCCCGACAAGGTTCATGCATCTCGCAGTTTGCGAAAAATAATCCGCAAAGGAGATTATCGGGTAACCTTCGATCAATGTTTTTCCGACGTCATCCGCGCCTGTTCCCAGCCTCGAGCTTATGCGGATGGCACCTGGATCAGTGACGATATTATTTCGGCTTATTCTGAAATGCATCGTTTGGGATTTGCGCATTCGGTTGAGGTGTGGTTGGGTAATGAATTGGTGGGTGGGCTCTATGGCATGGCTTTGGGGAAAATATTTTTTGGCGAGTCAATGTTTAGCCGGACAGATAACGCATCAAAAATTGGATTTGTTACTTTAGCCAAACATTTGTCTGATTGGGGGTTTGTGTTGATAGATGCGCAGGTCGCCAATCCTCATTTATTTAGTTTGGGGGCTGTTGAAATTCCGCGTGCCGACTTCCAACAAATACTGATAGACTTTGTCCAGATACCCAGTCATTGGAATTACACTTCACTTGGGCAGACAAGATGACTGATCTTTCCACACTAAAACTCTTTGCCACGCATCCTCACCCTTGCAGTTATCTTGAAGGGTTGGAAGCAACCACAGTGTTTGTTGATCCGCAGGCACCCATAGATGCCGAGCTTTACACTCGCTTGTCCCAAATGGGGTTCAGGCGCAGTGGTGCACATTTATATCGTCCCCAATGTAAAAATTGTGCCGCATGTGTTTCCTGTCGAATTCCTGTTAAAGCATTTACTCCCAACCGTAATCAACGTCGTTGCTGGAATCAAAATAGTGATTTAAGTTTGCATTTGACCGATAGCATAGATACTGA
>CBFGPN010000143.1:0-10148 GCA_965650675.1 uncultured Cellvibrio sp. | reverse complement strand
ATATTAATCCCATGATTGTCGTGAGATTTGTTGTCCCCCACCAATTTCCTTTTGCATTCAATTTGAGTTTATTGCCACCGGTTGGATAATTACGAACATCAACGTTATTCGTGATATTAGCAAATATCTGATTACCATTAATAACTGGTAGAGTTGTAAGTTTTGCAGTGCTGAATTTAATCCCGTTGTTGTTGCTGGAAATAATATTATTCGCGTTCACTACGGGTGAAGAGCTATTCACAACATATAACCCCGTTTCGCAGTTAATTAATTTATTGCCTCGAATTGTGGGAGAGCTTGTGTCAGTAACTACGCAGTAACCTGTGTCATTTAAGTTATCAATAATGTTATCTTCGATAAACGACGCTGTTGCGCCAGCCCCTTGTAAATAAATACCATCATTTTCAAATTGACGAATAGTATTACCACTAATTAATGCTGCGGCAGTATCAAGTAATATCCCACTTTCGTTATATTCAATGATCGCATTTTGAATAGTGGATCCAACAGAACCGTTTCTGATCCAAATACCTTTCCAGTCGCCTCGATTTTTAACGGCACGCCCGGAGGTTAATAAAACAGGATCGTTTGTAGTACCCTGAATATTTAAAGTGCCATCGACAACAAGATGGGATTCCCCATAAAATTTTAATGTGGTTCCCGCTGGAATTGTGAGTGTTTTGTTGGCCGAAACAAAAGTACTACCAATAATTAGATAGGTCTCCCCCGAAATAAAGGTAGTATCTGTATTAATAAGTCCATTGAAGAAAGTACCCGCTATTGCTGTTCCGTTGGGGCCATCAAGTGGGTTGCTAAAATCTACTGTGGGTAACACAGTTGAATCACTATCATTATTCAGGTCGTAAATTGAGCCCATTATTGAAGTGAAGTTTGTGGTTCCCCACCAATTTCCTTTTGCATTTAATTTAAGTTTGTTACCCCCCGTTGGGTAGCCTCTAACATCCACATTATCTGTGGTATTTGCCAATATCTGATTGCCATTAATAACCGGCAAGGTTGTCAGTGTTGCAGTTGTGAATTTAATTCCGTACTTATTGCCAGAAATAATATTATTGCCATTCACTAGAGGTGAAGAGTTATTAACAACACTCAACCCTATATTACAGTTAGTGAGTGTATTGCCAATAATGGTCGGTGAGCTGTTGGAAACAGTTAAACAATCGAGCGTATTATTTAAGTTATCAATAACATTGCCTTCTATTATCGATGCGCTTGCACTCGCCGTTTTTACATGGATACCGTCACTGCTAAAATAACGGATATAGTTATTCTTAATCTGTGCTGAGGTATTTTCGATAAAAATGCCATAAGTTGCATATTCAATATTGGCGTTTTCAATAATGGAACCTGTCCCTCCTTTAACCCAAATCGTTCCCCAATCACCTCGTGCAGGTGTCGCTCTCGCCGAAGTTAATGTCACCTTATTGCTGCTAGTACCTTGCACCAATAAAGTTCCATCAACGGTTAAATTATTGACTGTATGGAAACGCAATGTGGTTCCGGCAGGAATGATTAACGTTTTCCCTGACGGCACTGTTACCAGCCCCAAAACATCATAGGTTCCACCCGCCGTTAATGTTGTGGTGGCTGTAAATTGTCCCAATAGATAATTACCAGATACCGGGGAGCCACCCACTGCATCCAGATAATTGGCATAATCCACTGTAGGTCGGGTGGTTAAAGAGGCGCTATCACTCAGATCACTAATTGTTTCCGCAATCACATTGGGAGTAGTACTACCCCACCAGTTATTCGTTGCATTAATTCGAATATTTTGTGCACCTGATGGGAAACCGGTCGCAGTAATATTGCTAGTGGTATTACTAAAAATTTGATTGCCCGTGATAACAGGATTGGTTGTCAATGTGGATGAAGTAAATGAAATACCATTCACATTGCTGGTAATGACATTATTACCGGTAATCGATGGTGATGAGTTTCCGACAATCGATATACCTTTCGCACAATTAGTTAAGGTATTACCAATAATCGTTGGCGAGCTGGCATCAATTGTTAAGCAATCAAGAGTATTATTTACGTTATCTACAATATTGCCTTCTATTATTGATGCACTTGCACTCGCCGTTTTTACATAAATACCGTCACTACTAAAATAACGGATATGATTATTCTTAATCTGTGCTGAGGTATTTTCGATAAAAATGCCATAAGTTGCATATTCAATATTAGCGTTTTCAATAATTGAACCCGCTCCCCCTCTAATCCAGATAGTATTCCAATCACCTCGTGCCGGTGTAGCTCTCGCCGAAGTCAGTATCACTTTATTGCTGCTAGTACCTTGTACCAATAAGGTTCCATCAACGGTTAAATTATTGACTGTATGAAAACGCAATGTGGTTCCTGCAGGAATGATTAGCGTTTTTCCTGATGGCACTGATATCAAACCCAGAACATCATAGATTCCACCCGCCGTTAATGTTGTGGTGGTGGCTGTAAACTGCCCCAATAGATAATTACCAGGTACCGGAGAGCCACCCACCGCATCCAGATAATTGGCATAATCCACTGTAGGTCTCGTGGTTAAAGAGGTGCTATCACTCAGGTCACTAATTGTTCCCGCAATCACATTAGGAGTAACGCTACCCCACCAGTTGTTCGTTGCATTAATTCGAATATTTTGTGCACCTGATGGAAAACCAGTTGCAGTTATATTACTGGTGGTATTGCTAAAAATTTGATTGCCTGTGATTACAGGATTAGTTGTCAATGTGGGGGAAGTAAATGAAATACCGTTCACATTGCTGGTAATGACATTATTACTGGTAATTGATGGTGAGGAATTCCCGACAATCGATATACCTTTCGCACAATTAGTTAAGGTATTTTCAATAACGGTTGGTGAGCTGGCATCAATAGTTAGACACTGAACAGTATCATTCAGGTTATCAATAATATTGCCTTCTATTATTGATGCGCTGGCGCCAGATCCCGTTAATTTGATTCCATCCCCACTAAAATAATTAATCACATTTTTTTTGAGCAAAACAGCCGCACCTGAGACCAATACGCCTTGTACAGATGATTCAATAAAAGCATTTTCTATTTTGCTATTAATTGATGTGCTATTAATAACAATTCCACCCCACGCACCACGCGATGGTGTTGCATTACTGGAAACAAATCTAACTTTTGATGAGGCTGAACCTCTTACTGACAACGTACCATTTGCAACTATTTTTCTGGCAGCCGCAAATTTTATTTCAGTTCCCGGCTGAATAATTAATTTAGCGGTGGTTGGTACTACGAGGTCAGAACCTGTAACTAGATAGGGCTGCGCTGGAATACCTGGTGTTAGAACAACTGTACCTGATAAGGATCCACTTAGAGTTCTCGATGCTGTATTTTGATAGCTGATGTCCAGACTATTTGAATAATCACTAACAATTGAGCCACTGGTTGCGATAACAAAAATCCTGTTGTTTTCATCAACCAAAGGAACGTTGACACTATACGAACCATCGCTTGGCACTTGAGTCACTCCTTGCAATACATTGTTAACGTACACATTAACTGTTGAGTTGGCTGGGGCAGTACCCGTTAAAGGTAAAGGATTAAGAGTTGTATTAGAAAAGCCGGGATGATTTAGTGTTGGAGCCGGGCCGGTGTTAACCGTGGGTAAGGCTATATTGCCTACAAGAGCCTGGTTTATTAAGTCAAGATCGTTGTTATCAATAACGCCGTCACCAGCGCCTAGAGGATATGTATCAACTAATCTTCTTTCTAATTCTGTCGGCTCAATCTCTCCGGAAATAAACTGCTCAATCAGAATAATATCCTGAGGCAATAACTGATTGTCTTGTGCTGATCGAGGAAACACATCACCACCAATGTACTCCGCAGCATTCGCAAGAGCACTTAAAAACAGGAGTGTAAGCGCTAGAGTTTTAGAAGAAAAGGATGTACGGACAACTGAAAGATTCATACAAAATAGCTCCATTTGTTCCATGTATACATTGATTTAGTTCCAAGTTTCATACCAATATAGTTGAGCTCTGCATAGAATCATGCAGCTTTGCTGCTTGTCAATCCATAACGACTAAATTTCTTAATAGGAATACTGGAACTTGTTTTTGAGGATTAGTCAAGGTTAGACTAAAGTACGAGAGTATAATTGCAACCAGGAATCTTTTTATGTCAAATCGAGTAGGGATGATTTTTATTATTTGCCTCTGTTTTCTTCATCCATTTAATGCCACTCTGTCTAACGAACCTATTCAATTCTCTACCAAACCAGGGCTTGGTTTTGATAAGCAAATCTCAATCTGGCTTGTAGAAAAATATATTACGCCACAAAACAAAGTCATATTCTTTTCTGATGACAGGGTCCCAGAAAATACTCAATTATTTGATGAGAGCAGCGCTGTGTTTATGAGAACAGCCAACAAATCCACATTTGAACTACTAGTTGATCACTACAAATTGGAAGCTTCGTCATTTAAACATCTTAATAAACTGACTTTTGATATAGAAATAAATTTATGGATGCCTGATGAATTACAAGACTCTATAGCCGTAGAAAAAGCTTACAGGGATCTTCAGGAAAAATGGGGCAGGACAAATGTACCTCATCAATGTTACACAGAGTTTTTCAACGCTGTAGAACGTACCATCATAAAAAAACTTGCCTTAAATGACATTGGAAATCAAACCAAAAATCTCGCATGCTGGAAAGATGCTCTCCATCAAACCGTTACCTCGCCTGAAATGATCGTTCCAACCATCTCGATATCAACTCTTTTAGGGCATATGAATGCAGGTGCGAAAGCTGTATTTATCGATGTGAGAGAACCAGATGAGTTCGCTGAGAATCACATACCAGGTGCAATTAATAAGAGATGCCAATCGAGAGACCACTTCCGAATTAAAAAACTTTGACGTAGTAATAGCTTATTGCATTAAAGATTTTCGTGGTTTTGAAATGGCACGAAAACTCAGATCTCTGGGGATTACTCAAGCCGTTATTCTAAGCCCATATGGAATAAAAGGCTGGATAGACAGTAATTTACCTGTTTTTCAACAGGGCAAAGTAGATGAAACCACTGCCGCTGAAAAGTTGAAAAAATGTATAGAACAGCAAAGTCAATGTAAGGGAACGTTGAGATGAACAAGTTAAAGCATAGAAACTTTCTTTTTTTAGTTTTTTCAACTATTCCTTTTATTGTATGGGCAATCAGTGTTGGAAATTTATTGGATTTTTTTGTATTAAAATATCCGCCGGGACAATTTATTTATTTATTTTCAAAGTTACTTGGCTTGTATGCTTTTTATTTTATGACGTTACAGTTAATACTGGGTTTACAAGGAAGAAGATCTCAATATTTCACCTACCATCCATTAGTAGGCGCAGCGACTGCTTTAACAGTTATCGGACATTTTACAACATTTATTTGGGCCGCATCACTTAGAACAAATCACTTGGTGATTGACACATTAGTCCCTACCTTTTCACATGGATTTTATAAAAGTGCAATTAGTTATGGCGCCATAGCAGGATATGTATTGTCAATAGTAATTGTTGCCGGGATATTACAAAGAAAATGGCACTTTTTCAAAATGCTCCACAAGTTGGCATGGGTCGTAGCAATACTAGGTTGGGTACACTCTTTCGCTATAGGTACAGAAACAAGATCCTCTATTATAATGGTGTTCTATATTTCTTTGCTTGGCTTGGCTCTTCTAGCTTTTGCTTCCAAGTATCAAAGTTCCATACCAATATTAAGATCCAAAAAGCCATCTAGCTCTTAAGACAGTACCAAAGCAAATGCGTAAAAAACATAGCCCAGCAATTTGAGGCATGAAGATAATCCTACCAATAGCTCAGTCCAAATATCTTGAATTGGTCACGATAATACCCAAGAAGTTGTCAACAAAAGCTTCAACGCAATTATCTATTTCACATGATACAAAAAGCAATCCTACCTGATCGCCCTGATCCCCACAGCTTCACGCAATTTTTCCAAAAAAGGTTTGCTGCGTTCGCGGGCTTTGGCGGCGCCTTGTTGTAATTTTTCTTCGATAAATGTTGGGTTTGCCAGAAGGGATTCGTATTTGTCTCTGGCTTCTGCAATATGGGAATTGATCAATTCGAACAATTGTTTTTTCGCTTCGCCCCAGGCAATTCCTTTGGCAAACTCTTCACGCATGTAAGCTGTTTGTTCAGTGGTTGCAAATGCTTGCCAAATTTGGAATACAGGTGCTGTATCAGGATCTTTTGGTTCACCGGGCTCAAGCAAATTGGTGAGAATTTTATTGATGGATTTTTTCAATTGTTTTTCAGGTAAAAATAATGGAATGGTGTTGCCATAACTTTTACTCATTTTTCGACCGTCCAAACCTTGCAATACGGCGACGTTTTCATCGACTTGTGCTTCCGGTAATACAAAATGTTCACCGTAATGATGGTTGAAACGTGCGGCTATATCGCGAGCCATTTCGATGTGCTGGATTTGATCTTTACCCACAGGCACTTTGTGCGCATTGAACATCAAAATATCGGCAGCCATTAAAATCGGATAAGAATATAAACCCATGGTAATTGCAAAATCAGGATCTTCATTGGCAGCAATATTGGCATCCACTGATGCTTTGTATGCATGCGCACGATTCATCAAACCTTTGGCGGCCATGCAAGTTAATAACCAACAGAGTTCGGGAATTTCCGGTACATCCGATTGACGATAAAAAAATGCTTTATCTGTATCCAAACCCAAGGCCAACCAGGTTGCGACAATTTCGCGTGTGGATTGATGCACCATTTCCGGATCGTGACATTTAATCAGAGCATGAAAATCAGCGAGAAAATAAAAAGATTCCGTCTGATTGTTTTGACTGGCCTGAATTGCCGGACGAATAGCACCGACATAATTACCCAAATGGGGAGTTCCAGTAGTAGTGATACCGGTAAGAATACGTTGTTTGTTCATAAAATTTACTGACTATTTTGAATGGATATTATTGTTGTGGGTAATGTGATGCAGAATTTTTTAAAATACAAGCCTCATAACCCGCTTGTGTTAAGAGTTGAACAGCGACATTGGCACGACGACCTGAATCATCAGTGACGACATACAATACATCGGCTCTTAAATCTTTCAAATAATCCCGCAATTGTTTCAGAGGAATTCCTCGTGCACCGACTACAGATTGAATTTTGCGTTCCAACGGCAAACGCACATCAATAATTTCCCAGGTACGGGTAATTTTTTTTAATTCATCACCCGTAACAAGACGCTGCACAGGTTCTGCCAGCAACTCAACAAAATCTTCTTTTTTAAGTTGCATTAATTGCCCATCACTGCACATCTCAACTGTTGCATTACGGGTGGTATCACCTACCAACGCCTCTTCACCAAAATAATTTCCTACGCGCAAATGTGCCAACAGCTTTCCTGCTGCATCCAACACGTTGGCTGAACCTGATTCGATCACATAAAAGTAATCGCCGCGCTCACCGTGAGTAATCACTTTTTGGCCTTTTTTCACTTCAACTGAGACAAACCGTGCAAACAGTTGCCGAATGTTGGCCGGAGGTAATTTTCCAAATAATGGTGCTTCAATTAATGAGGACATCCAATCCTGCTCATCATCTTCAACAGGCTTGGAAGATTTTCCTGATTTTTTATTTTCTGCCGGTTTGGAATGACTTTCACTCCAGGCCATCACCAGATCCAATTGATCACTATCAACCAACAAAATTTTAACCGGTGTTTTGGTGATGCCGGTATGCAGGGAAGGTTCAGTATTATTGAGTGCCTGCACTGCCCTGTCACTGTCTGAGGTCACTTCAATTGAACTGAATGACGCATCAATTAAATCCACCTGACCTTCTACCAAAAATAATTTTTCTTTTATCGAATGACTGCGTTTGAACAGAATACTGCCTTTGGGAAATTCCTTTACCGCAACCCTGCTCGCCAGTTGCGAAAGATAATCCTTATTCAAGGTATTTAAGGGACTAAATTGTGATAGCTGCTTCAATTCAATACTCATGGATACAATCTCTAACTTAATTTCACTTTTCCGGAAAAAAATTGATTGGTAACCCTGTAGAGATACCAGGCATCATCTTTCCCCGCGATTTCACGAATGGAATGCATAGCAAATGTTGGCACCCCAACATCAACAGTTTTGACTCCCACTTCCGACGAAACAATCGGCCCGATTGTGCTGCCACATCCCATATCTGTTCTTGCAACAAAGGTTTGCACAGGAATTTTTTCCAATTCACACAGCGCGCGAAATAGCGAAGCAGTATCACTGGTTGTAGCATAACGCTGGTTGGCATTAATTTTAATCACCGGACCTTTATTGAGTATAGGGCCGTGGTTTTCATCATGCTTATCCATAAAGTTGGGATGCACACCATGTGCATTATCAGCAGAGATCATCAATGAACGATCAATAGTTCGCGCTCTTTCTTGTGAGTCGGTTAATAATCTTTCCAAAAAATGTTGCAGGAAAGGACCTTTGGCGCCACAACAGGATGTACTGCCTACTTCTTCATGATCTGTCGCAATAAACAGTGCTGATTGCCAACTATCTGCTTCAAGGATAGAACAGAATCCAAGATAACAACTGAGTAAATTATCCAAACGTGCGCTAGCTATGAACTGCTTCTCAAACCCGACCAAAGAAGCAGGTTGTGTGTCGTATAAACTCATCTCGTAATCCAACAAGTTGACGTCAGACAACTCCGGATACTCACGCTCAAGTAATTTTTTTAACAAACCTTTAAAGCCTGTTGTGGCCTCATCGGATTGCAATAACACCGGCACTATATCTTTTTGCGGATTGATCGAACGACTGTTATTGGCTTCGCGATCAAGATGAATGGCCAAGCTTGGGATAAACGCAACCGGCTCTTTAAAATCCAGCAATACACTGCCCAACTGCTGGTTGGCATTCTGATAAGTCACCCTGCCTGCTATTGATAAATCGCGATCAAACCAGGGAGCCAAAAGTGCCCCGCCATACACTTCCACTCCCAATTGATGATAGCCACGTCGATTCAATTCAGGCTGGGGCTTTACCTTGAGGCAGGGACTATCCGTATGGGCGCCCAGCATTCTGATTCCTTGTTCAATCAATGAGTTAGATCCATATTTGAAAGCAATCAGTGAAGAGTCATTACGGCTAATGACATAAGATTTTCCGGGATCCAGCCGCCAGGCATCCGACTCGCGCAAGGCAATAAAACCGGCATCAACCAATTTGCGTTTCATATAAGCAGTTGCATGAAACGCAGTAGGAGCGGATCGCAAAAATTTCAGCAATCCCTGATTAAAATCATCAAGGGCAAGAGGCATAACTGACTACCTGATTAATCGATTTGAATTTGCCGGCGAGCTGCCGGCCGCTTTTGCCAGGAAACACTATCGCGCAAGTATACAGGCTGAGCCGAAAGTATCGACTCTGTCTGACCTTTTGCTACCAATGCCGCAGCAATTTTAACTATAGATGCTGCTGCAGGATAAATATCCTGTTGCTTGATAACCGGATTTACTTGCGACAAGGTCGGATAATGCCAACCCTGCCCCAATGCGGCAAATTGATTATCAAAACCCGTAATATTTTTTGACGCGATTAAAAATTCAGGTGCGCTGACAACTTCTTCACCAATCAACAGGGGCAAATCTTTTTCAATTTGATAAAGTCCCCAATAAATTTCGTTCATGCGCGCATCCAGACAAACCACCAATGGCAGATTCGTATCTGGTGACTCTGTATGAAAAGCCAAGGCCATGGATGCCAATGTCGATACAGGGACTACTGGCAAATCTGCACCGAAAGCCAACCCCTGAACCACGCCCATGCAAATACGCAAACCGGTAAATGAGCCTGGACCGCGACCAAAAGCAATAGCATCAAGACGGGAAAGAGGAATCTGTGCTGCTGCCAGAATTTGATCGACCATGGGCAACAATCGCTGCGTATGGGATTTGGCAGCTAATTCAAATTGCTGATTAACTTGACCATCGATATACAAGGCAACCGAGCAAGCATCCGTTGATGAATCCAGACCAAGAATAATACTCATAAGATTACACTCAAAAAAAACAGGCTCCCGCAGGAGCCTTGTTCATCAACATGATTGAAATCAGGATACG
>CBFGPN010000142.1:0-10370 GCA_965650675.1 uncultured Cellvibrio sp. | reverse complement strand
CGGTGCGAACAAACCCGCTCCAGACAAAGATTAAAAATATGAGTGCTAATTGAAGGCTAGTTAATTCGTTCACATCGATCTCTCTGCCAAACACCTGTATGATTTATTGAGTTGGTTAATTTTATATTTCGTTAGCTTGGACAACCTTGAAAAAGAAGCTTTTCAAGATCTGTAACCACAGGAGTTTATTCACCATTTAAAATAGATGTTTTGAGACGATCAGTTGTTATTACACTCTTGCTCGAGCTCTAATCTGCTGCTCTATACGTTGAGATATTTGGGTATACAATTGAGCATTTTCGTTTTCACGATCACTTACGGTAACAACAAGAGCATAATTTTCAAATTCTGCACTAAGTGCATCGCCCCAACCCGCCGCATCTTGCCTTGTTACAACAACAAACCATTTGAAATCAGGTGATAGATTCTTTTTAAAGTTCCATATCGAACATTGAACGGTTCCTTTATTTCTTAGTTCAGAAGAAATAGTGCGATTTTCTTTACTTGTAACGGAATCGCTTAATTTATCATGATCCTTTTGATGTTCCTTGTGAAAGTGTTTCTGTACCTCGCCTAGAGATCGGCCTTTTACCAAATTGAAAGTAATTTTAGTAGCCTTATAATCAAGTCGGGTTGTACGCACAGCTGGGCTGTAACTTAATGAAATTCGCAGTTGTCTTGCAGACTGTTTACTTCTCAAAAAGTCTTCCGGTAGCGGAAGCTCATAAAATTGACAGCTGTCATTAGCTATTGAATCTTCTGCCATAAGCAATACAGCGGCCTCCTCAGACCGATATAAATTTTCTTCGTTAACACGACCATACCCAGCGAAGTCTATATGTGGAGCACGCCACCCGTTTACTTTTGCATATTGCTTGGTCTGGTTATCGGAAAAAGTTGCCAGACATTCCTGCGGCATATCAGCTTGATTAACTAACATAGCCCTGAGCATGTTGGATGATGCTTGTGGATAGAGTTTTAATAGTCGCCCTGCTAAATGAGTTACATAAGGCGCAGAGAAGCTTGACCCATGGCATATACTAAAGATGGTATTACCCCGAAAATTTGCATTTAAAATGTCTAGTAAAAGGTGATGGTTGATGAGCCTTTGCAGCCGCTAAATGATCGATATCCTCTGGTCGCTGTAAGTCGCCTCTGGTGGCATCATGCAATGCCAAACTGCCCACTGTTAACACGTTAAGCGCTGGGGCAGGGTCAATAATCCTATTGTGGTCGCCTAACAAATAATCTGGATACTCTTCTCGCCAACTCTCAACAGGTATAGGTGGAGTTTCGCTACCTCGAAAATTTCCGACAGACACAACAAATAACACGTCGTGTTTTCTTGCCAAAGTATCAAGGATGTAAGCTATGCCACGAATATGTTTGCCATCATATGGGGCATTTTCGTTACCAACAGAAAGATTAAATATTCGACAACCAAGCTCGACAAAATATTCCACAGCTTTAACAAGTGTTAACTCAATGGTTTCAGTATTAAACTCGCAATTTCGATTAAGAATTTTTCCGTTAAATATCCAACTGTGAGGAACCCAATAATTTACAGCATTACACTCTTCAATATTTCCATAGAGTGCGATACCCGCTACTTGAGTGCCATGTCCTGCTACGTCAAATTCATCTTCGCCATCAACAAAACTAACACTTTCAGCAATAGCAGACTTAAGCAAAGGATGATTAGTGTTAATACCGCTATCAAGAATGCAAATACGTGGGGCATCCTTATCTGGGGCAGGGATGTTAGAAGGAACTGTGTTTATGTCTTTATTGATGGTTTGGTAATCAATCCCACTTTGTGGCGGTAAATCTACTAATCGAACCTTGGAATGATTAAGCAGCTTTTCTGCTCCAATTAAATCCAATGAAACACGAAACATCAATAGGCTATCAAGATTAATGCGATCCTTCTTTGCAATACTATTTTCAATCATCCATTGCTCAAAAGAATCAACTAACTCTTTTCTCTTTTGGCTGTTACTTACTTCTACAGGCCAAAGTTCAATATCTAATAAAAATGAACCTGCGTCAGGAAAACCATGTCGCTTAACTGCCCAGCTTTTTCTGTCCTCAGCATCCCAGGCTTCAATACCGTTAATCGCCTCCAATAATTGCCTTCTTGTTATATCGCGATCATCAATCCCTAGCCTAACCAAATGATCAGCAAAAATAGCGAGACCTTGCTCTGTAGTAAATACAACGCAAATTTGATTATCTTCTTGGCTAATAAATTCGACACCATGTGCAACAAGATCATTAAAGCTCAATGTATCATCGTACTTTAACTTTAGAACATAACTACCTGGTTGCGATGTTAACTGTTGTTTGACTATTTGAGTTGTAGCAGCAAGAGAAGCAGATAGTCGCTGACCGTGACTAATTAAATCATCCCGCTTTGTAAAGCGTGGTGGGCGACCAGCTCTTCTTGGATTGTTAAATGATTCTTTTTCTATACGCAGGTGCTCAAAATCATTTGGCATTAATATTTAAATCCTTTTATTTGTTAGTGTGACTTTCTTTTGTCGCAGCCTGTTTCAAATCTTTAACAGTTAAAAATTCCTGACTACGTAAAATCATTCGCTTAACAGCTCTGCGTACTATTCTTTCAATATCTGCGCCGCTGCGTTTACTGAACAAATCCAAAAGTGGCTTTTCATCCAGTTCAAATTGTCTACGAACACCGCGTAGCTTCAACGATAGGATTTGTTTTATCTGATCTCTATTCGGTAGCGGAAAATCAATAGTTTCATCAAAACGACGCCAAATCGCGCTATCCAAAATTTGCTCATGATTGGTTGCTGCGAGAATAAGGCTTTTACCTTGATAGGCATCCATCATTTGAAGCACTGCATTAACTACCCTACGCAATTCACCATGCTCACCCGAATCTGCACGCTCTTTCCCAATTGCATCAAACTCGTCAAACAATGCAACCATTGGATATTCAGCGATGAAATCAAATACCTTCCGAAGATTAGCGGCTGTCTCTCCAAGAAACGATGAGACCAGAGAATCAAGGCGGACAATTGCCAGAGGCAGATCAAGCTCAAACGCTATAACCTCAGCCGCTAATGTTTTACCGCAACCTGGTGGCCCATGAAAAATGACTTTTCCAGAAGGTTTCATACCGAAACTTCGCAATACATCTGCACGGCGATGCTCTTCTAGTAATTCTTCAATAGCTACTTGGCTGGACTCTGGCAAAACCATCTCTTCCAATGGCCTTTGGGCTTGACGTATATCCAATAAGGGAAGTCCACGTTCTTTATCAACTGGTGGAACAGGTAAAGCACCGCGACCATTCTGCTTAACAGGCTTTAAATATTCGCCATACAACACTTGTTCAAGATCATTGGCCAACAAGTGATGTTGCTTCTGCCGTTCATCTTGAATAACCGCTTCGGAGGCTCGACGAAAGGCATCAGTATCTCCACTCACGCCTGCTTTAATTAACTGTCTTAATACTTTACCGTTCGCCATTGCGTACCCTCCGACATGTGCTTGTTCCTAGAACAACACACTTTTTACTCCACAGTCACTGACTTGGCAAGGTTCCTCGGCTGATCCACATCAGTTCCCTTAATAATCGCCACATAATAACTCAGCAACTGCAAAGGAATGGTGTAGAGAATTGGTGCCAACCATGGATGAATATGTGGGACGTTAATCACACGCATGGTGGCATCGGATTTAAATTGTGCATCAACATCGGCAAACACATACAAAATACCGCCGCGTGCGCGTACCTCTTCGACGTTGGATTTTAATTTTTCCAACAAATCGTTATTGGGTGCAACCACAATGATTGGCATTTCGGCATCGATTAATGCGAGAGGACCGTGTTTTAATTCACCGGCGGCGTAAGCTTCTGCGTGAATGTAGGAAATTTCTTTTAACTTCAACGCACCTTCCATTGCGATTGGATATTGATCGCCGCGGCCTAAAAATAATGCGTGATGTTTATCAGCGAATTCTTCTGCAAGGGCTTCGATTTGTGATGCCAGTGTTAATGACTCTTCCAGTTTTGAGGGAAGATTTTTTAAGGCGGCAACCATGTTTTTTTGATCAGCAGCAGAAAGGCCATTGTATTTTCCGATGGCCAATACCAACATCGCCAAACCGACTAATTGCGTGGTGAAGGCTTTGGTTGAAGCCACACCAATTTCTGCACCGGCGCGTGTCATAAAGGCGAGATCAGATTCGCGTACCAGTGATGAGCCAGCAACGTTACAAATCGACAAGCTGCCCAAATATCCTAATTCTTTTGCGAGGCGTAATGCAGCAAGCGTATCGGCGGTTTCACCCGATTGACTGATAGTCACAACCATACTGTTAGGTTGTACAAAAGATTTTCTGTAACGGAATTCGCTGGCGATTTCGACATTACAGGAAATACCTGAGAAAGTTTCCAACCAATAACGTGCGACCACGGCCGAGTGATAGCTGGTACCGCAGGCGACGATTTGAATGTGTTTTACTTTTTTGAACAATTCAGCAGCGCCATTGCCAAAAGTTTCGTCCATCACTGAATCATTACTCAAACGACCTTCGAGTGTATTCAACACCGCATTGGGTTGTTCGTAGATTTCTTTCAACATAAAGTGACGATATTGGCCTTTGTCGCCCGCGTCATAACTGGCGGTTGATTCGTGAACTTGACGTTCAACGGCTTTGCCATCTTTATCAAAAATTTTAATTGATGTGCGAGTAATTTCGGCAACGTCACCTTCTTCCAAAAAGATAAAACGACGAGTTACCGGCAACAAGGCTAATTGATCGGATGCAATAAAGTTTTCGCCGATTCCCAAACCAATTACCAAAGGCGAACCGGAACGGGCAACCACCAAGCGCGATGAATCATTTTTATCCATCAACACAGTGCCGTAAGCGCCATGCAATTGCTTTACAGTTTTTTGTACAGCAGTTAACAAATCATTCGCTTGTTTTAATTCTTTTTGCACCAGGTGTGCGATGACTTCGGTGTCAGTATCCGATGTAAAAACATAACCTTCGCTTTGCAATTGTGAGCGCAAAGGCGCGTGGTTTTCGATAATGCCGTTGTGCACTACCGCAATGTGTTCTTTGGAAACGTGTGGATGCGCGTTGCGTTCGCTTGGCTCACCGTGAGTGGCCCAACGAGTATGCGCAATACCGGTACCACCGGGTGTCGGTTGTGCTTTGACAGCATCGGATAATTCTTTCACTTTTCCGAGACGACGCAAACGTTGTAACTCGCCAGTTGAATTCACCACGGCTACGCCCGCTGAGTCATAACCGCGATACTCCAAACGACGTAAACCTTCAACCAGAATATCCACCACATCACGTTGTGCTACTGCACCTACAATGCCACACATAATTTTTCTCCTTTGAATAAAAAAATAAATAAAGTAAATGTCATTTTTGATCTAAATACACAGTTTCAAATCTGTTTTTCTCAATACTCAATACGCGATTAACGCTTCTTGTTGACGCAAAAAAACTTTAATCCTTAAGGAGTATTGAAAATGAAATCAGTAAAAATTGTTTTAGGTCTATCCCTGTTCGCCGCTTTAGGTTCGCAATCTGCTTTTGCTGGCCCTTGCGATGGTTTATCAGGAACACCTCTCGCAGCCTGTTTAGCCGCACAACCCAAAGCACCGACCTGTACTACCACTTACACCGTGGCGCCAAATGCGTGTGCTGGTGTTCCATTTCCTTATTACTACGCTTGTCTTAACAGCGCTCCAAAAAACCATCCCGTTACAGTGTGCAAATAACGCTATGCCCCGTTGCACAAACGGGGCTTTTTTACATTTCTGCGCAAATAACTTGCACACCCTGCTGCTCAATTTTTTGTTTGTCCTGCGCAGAAATATCCGCATCGGTAACTAATACTTTTACCACCGACCAGGGCAATTCCAGATTATGGATTTTGCGGCCGATTTTGTCGGATTCGGCCATCACAATCACTTCGCGCGCGACTTCGGCCATCACACGACTCAAACTATAAAGTTCATTAAATGTGGTAGTGCCGCGAGACAAATCCAAACCGTCAGCACCAATAAAGAACTGGTCAAAATTGTAGGAACGCAAAATCTGTTCGGCTAACTGCCCCTGAAAACCTTCGGATTTTGGGTCCCAGGTTCCGCCGGTCATCAAAATCGTGGGTTCATTTTCCAACTCGCGCAGGGCGTTGGCGATACTCAAAGAATTAGTCATCACCACCAAACCCTGCTTATGAGAGAGTTCGGGCAAGAGAGCAGAAGTGGTGGAACTGCCGCTATCGAGAATGATCCGATTATGGTCGCGGATCAGTTGGGCAGCCGCTTTGGCAATTGATTGCTTTCGTTGTGAAACTTTTTCGACAGAAGGGTCTTGAATCAACTCTTGCGGTACAGGAACTGCTCCGCCATAGCGACGAAGCAGCAAACCATTGGACTCCAATGCCGCCAAATCCTTACGAATCGTAACTTCCGAAGTATCAAACTGCTCCGCCAAAGCCTCAACACTCACCTCTCCACTGGAGTTCAAGCGTTCAATAATGGCCCTACGGCGCTGTTGGGTGTTACGTTTGGTCATAAATCCTTACCGTAAGTTTCGAAACGAAAGATATTCTAGTCGAACGAAACTTTTTAGCAAGATTTATTTTTGGGCAATGAAAGGTCAGGGCATCTCATCCTCAGCTGGTTGGCAGACGTTATAAAATCTCCGCCTTTCCATCTGCAAAATCTCTTTTCCATTGATTAAACGCTTCCTTTTCCTGTTTTGTTATTTCTTCAAATCCAGCATAACGACAATTTTCAGGGAAAGAAGTTGTTCTGATCACACTAAAAATCGAATTCACAGGCCAGGACTTTTGTTTGATAATTTTTTTAAGTGCGTCCAAAGTGCTAAATGGTTCTCTTTCGAGATAGGCTACAACAAAAAGAAAATCATCTTCGATAATGTCAATTAGTTCTTTGCCAAGACGAATGCGCTGCCCTTTTACCACGTCTATGCGATGAACTTCGATAATTTTACAAAGTCTCCATTTTCCATTTTCTTCAATCGATAAAAGTGTTCGTTCCGAATGAGGAAAATGTTTATCTTCTTCCGAGAAGAAAGGCTGGATGCCAGAGCGAGGTTTGTGAACATGTCGAGTCCACACGAACGATTCTAAATTTAGTTCGAAATCATCCTTATTAAAACGATAAACATGATTATCTCGCTCTGTTTCAAAAATCTCACCTCCTTGAATTCGGATAACGGATTGATCCTTGAGAAATGCCGAGTGTTTAAAGACCCAACCAGGACATTCGCCAAATGTCGTTATCTTTTCCATAGTAAATGTCTTGATATTTAAACGATAGACTGGTGTCGATCCATTTATCCGATCATTTATATAACCTAAGCTACCAATTATATAAATATAATTTTCTACAAGCGTAGCTGTGTGAAAGTCTGTTGGAGGAAAAATATCTTTCGGATATTGATAAATCGTAAAATTCCCATCACCTTTATGATGAAACACTTCATTATAAATACAAAAATCAGGACCATAATAATCTTCATGCTCACCTGCGATTTCAATAAATTCTCCTTGTCCTATAGGTGTAATACTTTTTCCAAATCTTTCATAACACCAAACAAGTTCATCATGGTTATCAGTATCATTAAATTGACTTCGAGCTAGCCAAGCGTTACCCGCGCAACGCGTCATTTCATACCAAAAAATTTTGTTGCAAATTTGAGGATTTGACTTGCCGAATATTCGCGACTTATCTTTCAAATAATCATCTTTAGAGACTTGGATAGATTTTTTATTGCCAATGCCAAGCAATTCTTTTTTAGCATCATCACTTAATTCATTAATATCATTTCCAGCAGCCAGTAATAACTCTACAATTTCCATATTTGATGTATGAGAAATCGCCGTTTGTTGCGAAAACTGCGAGCGATCTTTTTTAAAGATGTTTGCACCCTGTCGAAGTAATGAACGTACACAATCTACAGATCCTTTTTCAGCAGCGTCTATTAATGGCGTATAACCAAATTTATTGTAGGTTTCAAAATCAAAACCAATTTCAATTAAAAATTCAAGCATGGATGCATCATCCATTTGAATGGCATATTCAATTGGGCTTTTGTCACATCGCCCGCGATCTGCAATATTTGCTCCTGATGACATCAGCAGTTGGACTTTTTGTATGTCACCTGTTAGAAGTGACAGCAAAAATGGTGTTCGTTCCCAAGTATCTCTGCAATGCAAATTGTCTCCGGCTTCTATACACCGCTTAATATCTTCAAGTGTTCCGTAGGCAACAGCATGAAATAGAGGTGACCAATTTAAATGGGTGGGATCAGCGCCTGCTTCGAACAATCTTTTGACCACATCGAAGCGTCCGTTTCGAGACGAAACGCGTAATGGGGTTTCAAAATATTTGGTTTTTTCGTTTGGATCCGCACCTAACGCAAGTAATGTATTAACTTGAGCGAGCAAATCTTCTTCGTTAGCATGAATTACTTGTAATAATGATTTTTCTTTCATTTTTTAATCCTCCTTAAGCACACTACTGCAATAGCCTGCTAAATATGATTGCGTACTTTCCTGATGATATTATTTTTCCGATAAAAAATTTTGGAGCGGCTATTATGCAGGGAGAATTTTAATCCGGTATAGACCTGCCAGAAAAATAAATGCCCCCATAAGGGGGCAGTGTGTTGCAACAAGAATTAAAACCACAACCGCGAAGGCAAGCGCTGCTCACATTCTTTGCTTGAATTGGGAACACTGTCGATTGGGCGGATACCCTCGGTACTGCGCCAGGTGATGAATTTTCCGTTGTTGTCAAAGCGATATTGTTTGTGGGTTTCACCATTCACGATTATGGATTCTGCCGGTTTAATTACAGCGGAGTATTTGGCACCGAGGAATTCAATGGTTAACAATAAACTGTAAGATTGAAAATTATTTTCACTGGCACCTAACAAACTCCAATAACCTTTTACCAATTCCCCGCGGGTATTACCCTTACCCAGAGAGCCATCGATATTGGCTTCGTCTATATATTTTACGCAAGCTTGAAATGAACCGTTTAACGCACTGTTATTGCCTTGAAAATAAAATTCCACTTCCTGGTCCTTCAATTGGTCAGGTCCATAACCCAAATCCATATCAGATACTTTAATTTTAAATCCACCTATTGCTGTAAAAGGCTCAATGGTTTCTGCAATTTTTACCAGATCATTGATGCTCTCTGTTGAATCCATACCGCTCGTAAAGTTGTGATTGATCAATGACGACAAATCACTGTCATCATCGCCTAAACTTTCAGTTAATGAATCAATTAAATTTTGATTATTGCTATCGGTGAAAAAATTAATTGCATTATCTATGCTGTTGTCAGTTGAGGTTTCCTGAAGCGTTTTGATAACGACTGATTCAATTGCTTTTACGCCACCGGTGACATCGTTTTGCATTTGGTTGGTTTTTTCTGCGGGGATCAGGCTATTGACCAAATCTGGAATTTTGACGGCTGTTTGGGTAACGCGCTCAAATTGGCTCGCGTTCATGTCTGTTGGCAAATCATAATCGTTGTCTTTGTATATTTGGCGAAGATTTTCTTCCGCAGTATCCAGAATATCAATTATTTTTTCAGGAGTAATCAATTCTGCCAAAGAGGTTTCACCAGTCGCCAATTCTTTTGCAAGCTGTTCGTAAACCATTGCCGATGCGTCATTAGGCGTACCAAAATCATCACCAATTTTATTATAGGTATCGGTCAATCTGTCAGATAAAACGCTGGTCAGTTTATGTAGCGTTAATGCGATATTTAATAACTTGCTATTTACAACATCAGAAGAATTAACGTAATCGATATCCAAATCAGCAGTTGTTAAACCCAGTGATTGTAAAATTACACTGGTTTCTGTGTTGCTAGCGCTGACCAGTAAAGTGGTAATAGGACTAATCACACTGAAAGGAACCTCGTCATTAACCACTTCAACCCGGCGACTTAATTGCCCTTCGAAAGGCTCACCCGTTAACACATCATATCCACCATCAATTCTTATTACGACGGATGTTGTGGTTTGGGTGGTTCGCAAACAATATTGCGCTTGTTCACTGTTGGTCGTACTCGTACAGTAATTGGTTTGTGTTAAGGGGTTATAGCTGTAGTAACCATCATTATCAGTAAACGCAAACGCTTCCCATGGATCACGTGTGGCATTGTTGTTGGTATCCAGAAAAACCAATGCGCGTGCTATGTGTCCATCAATTGCTGCACCCGAAAAACTGACTTCTTTTGCTGATGGATTTTTTTCAGCGGCATCCTGACCCGATCCTCCACAACCCGTCATTCCTGCCAGAGCTACGAAAAAACCCGCTG
>CBFGPN010000141.1:0-10523 GCA_965650675.1 uncultured Cellvibrio sp. | reverse complement strand
ATCACGCCGTGAAGCATCACGTGGCACTGACATCCTTGCCGGTTTTGCTGGAGCTGGTCTTGCACCTTCATCATCCATCAATACATCACGAACTATGCGTGAACTATTGTTTTCATGGTTCACTTCTTTCTTTTTACTTTCCCTCGTAAAAGTTTTGACCTGTCGAATACCTGAAGCCTTTGAAAAATCCTGATCAATAACGGAATCGGTTTTACCAATACTGGGCTCCTTTCTTTCCAAATCACGACTCAGGTATTTGAAGTCACGCATACATCAGCGATTCGCAGTCAAACTTGCATTCAAAATAGTTAACACCAACTCGGTGAAACTTAATCCTTTGGCTTTTGCTGCCATAGGAACCAGACTATGACTGGTCATCCCCGGTGCGGTGTTAACCTCCAGCAAATAAAAATTCTGTTGCGCATCAGCCATGACATCCACTCGTCCCCAGCCATGGCATCCAATTGCCTGAAATGCAGATGTTGCCATTTGCTTTAATTCCTTTTCTTTGTCTGCGCTTAAACCACAAGGACAGATATAACGTGTGTCATCCGCAATATATTTCGCATTGAAATCATAAAAACTATGATCAGTTTCCAATTTGATGGGCGGCAGAGCTTCACCATCCAAAATGGCAACTGTGTATTCAGCCCCCACAACCAATTGTTCAACCAACACACTTCCTTGATATTTTGCAGCGGCTGCAAATGCATTTTTTAATTCATCCACTGACTTGGCGCGGGACATGCCAATACTGGATCCTTCATTGGCAGGTTTAACAATTACTTCACCGCCTAAACTTTTTAACACTGCCGCAAAATCCGATTTTTCAGTTAACACTGCATAAGCAGGTGTTGGTAATTTTTGTGATCCTTCAAGCGACACTCCACGCCAGACTTGTTTGGTGTGTAATTTATCCATCGCCAATGCCGAGGATTGAACACCACTGCCGGTGTAAGGAATATGCAAATATTCCAGCAAGGCTTGAATGCGACCGTCCTCACCACCCGGGCCGTGCAACATTAAAAATGCGCGATCAATTTTTGCGTTTTTTAAATCGGCAATAATATTGTCACCGACATCGATCAACACAGAGTCAACACCCGCTTCCTGTAATGCTGCAAAAACTGCTGCACCACTTTGCAATGAAATTTCTCTTTCTGCCGATTGACCACCATAGAGCACGCCCACGCGCCCAAAGGTTTTTTTCACATTTTCATCAATCGGCATTTTTACTGCTTTCATCTAACTGGTTACCTGTTCAAACTTTCTATGCACATTATTTCAATTCACGACGAGCCAATTCAGGCGACAACCCACCCACATTACCCGCACCTTGTGTAATCACTATGTCACCGGCTCGCACAATATCTTTTATAACATCCGGCACTGCATCAACAGTTTCAACAAAAATGGGATCAATTACTCCACGTGTTCGAATACTGCGACACAGATGACGACTGTCTGCACCGGGAATTTGATCTTCGCCTGCGCTGTAGACTTCCAATAAAACCAATGCATCAACAGTGGATAACACTTCAACAAAATCTTCATACAGATCACGTGTTCGTGTGTAACGATGCGGTTGATACACCATCACCAATCGGCGATCAGGCCAACCATCACGCACAGCGCGAATCACTGCAGCCACTTCACGCGGATGATGTCCGTAATCATCGACCAACATGGCTGAACCATCACCGACTGAAAAATTTCCATAGACTTGAAAACGTCGTCCCACACCCTGGAAATTTGCCAGGCCCTGTTGAATTGCCTGATCAGCAATGCCTTCATCACTCGCCACGGCAATTACTGCGGTAGCATTTAATACATTATGAATTCCAGGAATATTTAATCGCACTGACAAAAGTTTTTCGTGATGTGGACGAATCACATCAAATTCAGAATAAAACGGAAATTGACGAATATTCACCGCACGATAATCACAATGATCAGCAAATCCATAAGTTAATATCGGGCGCGCCACTTCCGGAATAATGTCACGCACCACTGGATCTTCACCACACAACACCGCCAATCCATAAAAAGGTAAATTGTGTAAAAATTCGATAAAGGTTTTTTTTAGTTTGGAAAAATCGCCACCGTAAGTTTCCATGTGATCTGCATCTATATTGGTCACAATCGCCACCATAGGTTGCAAATGCAAAAATGACGCATCACTTTCATCCGCTTCTGCTACCAGATATCGGCTTGCACCCAACTGCGCATTAGTACCCGTTGCATTGACCAATCCACCGATAATAAAAGTGGGATCCAATTTTGCTGCAGCCAAAATTGATGCCATCAAACTGGTAGTGGTGGTTTTTCCGTGAGTGCCTGCAACAGCAATACTGTGACGATAACGCATTAACTCACCGAGCATTTCTGCACGACGCACAACCGGAATGCGTAATTCCCTCGCACCCAGCACTTCAGGGTTTTGCGAATTTACTGCACTCGAATTGACCACAACATCTGCACCACGAATATTTTCAACAGCATGACCAATAAAAACTGTGGCACCTTTTTTAATCAATCGTTCAGTGACATTCGATGCTTTAATATCCGAACCGGAAATTTCATATCCCTGATTTAATAAAACCTCAGCGATGCCACTCATACCGGCACCACCAATACCAATAAAATGTATGCGACGAATACGACGCATTTCAGGGACTTCATAAAATCCAACAGCTGGATTATTCACAAACCTATTCCTCACCCACTAATTTTTCACAAATGTTCACAACACGTTTTGCTGAATCGGGAATCGCAATTTGTTGTGCTTTTTTTGCCATCAAGATTAATTTTTCCCGATCAGCAGAATATTCTTTAATAAGACCCGCTAACTTTTCGGCGTTTAAATCTCTTTGCTCTAACGATAATCCAGCACCTTGATCAACCAAATGTTTTGCATTAGCCGTTTGATGATCATCAATAGCGCTGGGTAAAGGAATTGTGATCGACGCAACTCCTGCCACCATTAATTCACTTACTGTTAACGCACCTGCACGACAAATCACTAAATCTGCCCATGCATAAGCTGCCGCCATATCCTCAATAAATGCATCGACTTTTCCTTCTACTTGACACTGCGTATAGATTTCACGAGTTGCTTGTTCGTGATTTTTTCCTGTTTGATGCCACACCTGTGGACGTTCAGCCTGGTTCAGTTTTGCCAAAGCCACAGGCAATAATTCATTAATTGCTTTTGCCCCCAAACTGCCACCCAAAATCAATAAATGCATTTGCTGTGATGATCTTTCTGCAAAACGCGAATCCACATCGGGTAATTGCTGGATCGATTCACGCACAGGGTTGCCCACAACCAATTCTTGAGTAAAACCACTTTTGACGAATGCATTTGCAAAAGCGGCCAATACTTGATTGGCATAACGGCTCAACAAACGGTTGGTCGTGCCTGCAACGGCATTCTGTTCATGTATCACTAACGGCACTTTTGATAACTTGGCCGCAACTCCTCCAGGACCTGAAGCAAACCCACCAAAACCCAACACCAAAACCGGTTTGATTTTTTTGATCACCGCACGCGCCTGCATAATCGCGCGTGAAATTAATAGTGGTGCTTTCAGCAAACCGGATAACCCCTTACCACGAACACCTTCAACAGTTAAAAAATGCAGTGGAATTTTTGCTTCAGGAACCAATCGTGATTCAATTCCTTTTTCAGTGCCCAACCAATGAACCGACGCACCACGCTGAATAAATTCCTGCGCAACTGCCAATGCCGGAAATACATGCCCACCGGTTCCGCCCGCCATAATCAATATGGTTTTGTTGATTAATGAAGTCATGCGACCTCCGCCTCAACAGCTGAAAATCTGGAGAGCTTTGGCTCTTTCAGTGGCACTTCATGTCCTGACAGTTCCCAATGTGCCCGCATTACAAATCCGATCAGTACGCAGCAAATTAATAAACTGCTGCCGCCATAACTGATAAATGGCAATGTCAGTCCTTTGGTCGGTAATAACCCGGAGGCAACACCAATATTGATGAATACTTGCAAAGCAAACAAAATTCCAATTCCAAAACAGGCCAGCGCCGTGAACATTTTTCCGGATGCCAGATTATTTTTTGCAATATTCATAATTCGCAAAATAAACAGCGTAAATAAACCGATAACAATCAGCGCACCAATTAATCCAAATTCTTCGGCAATAATTGAAAAAATAAAATCTGTATGTGCTTCAGGCAGGAAAAATAATTTTTGCAAGCTATTACCCAGACCCAAACCAAACCATTCACCTCGACCAAAACCAATCAGGGATTGTGTTAACTGGTAACCCGTATCAAATTGATCAGCCCATGGATCCAAAAAAGTCACCAACCGCTGCATACGATAAGGCGACACCACTGCAACCAAACCCAAACTGCCAACGCCTATGCCAATTAATAAAAGGAAGTGCAGCAATTTAACGCCAGCAATAAACATCATGGCGAATATGGTTGCTGACAATACAACCGTCGCTCCAAAATCCGGCTCCAATAACAATAAGCCGGCAAACACACCTACTACCATTAATGGTTTTAAAAAACCTTGCCACCCAAAATGCAATTCCTGATAACGGCGTGCGAAAAAACTGGCAAAGAAAATCACTGCGCAGAATTTGGCAACTTCTGAAACCTGCACATTAATTAATCCCAAACTAAACCAACGTTGACTGCCATTTACTTTTTTACCAATACCGGGAATCAGGACAATCACTAACAAAAAGATGCCGATCAACAACAAATGCCCTGAATATTTTTGCCACACACTGGTAGGCACGCATACCACCAAGGCTGCCAGCATTAATCCCATGATCATGTAGACAAAATGTCGCTTGCCAAAAAACCAGGCATCCTGATAAATCGCAGCAGCAAAAGACACTGACGAAGATGACACCATGATCAGTCCGATTGACATAAGCGCAAACCACAAACATAACAGTGTCCAATCCACTCTTACGCCCAATGGAATTTTTGGTGCAGAAGATGCGGAAGAAATCATGACTGCATCTCCAAAACCAATCGGCAAAATTGCTCGCCGCGATCTTCGTAATTTTTAAACATATCAAAACTGGCGCAAGCGGGTGACAACAACACTGCATCGCCCTCTTTTGATAAAGATAAAGCTTGCTCTATGGCATTTTGTAAACTGTCTGCATGAACAACAGAAACTGTTTTTTCGATTGCGGCTGCAATCAATGGAGCGTCACGACCAATCAATACTGCACGCAAGTTAATGCCTTTCAATGCAGGAACCAATTCAGAAAAATCCTGACCCTTGCCTTCACCACCCAGAATAACAATCAACTGTTGTGGGTCACGCGCCAAACCTTTAATCGCCGCAAGCGTTGCGCCAATATTGGTGCCTTTGGAATCGTTATAAAATTCAACACCTTTTATTTGCGCAACAAATTCACATCGATGATGCAAACCGGTAAAAGATTTCAACGTTGCAATCATGGCATCCATCGGAATATCCGCTGCGTCGCCTAACGCCAAGGCCGCCAATGCATTTTCAATATTATGACGACCACGAATTTTCAATTCATTTGCAGGCATTAGAGGCGTGAGATTTTTTGCCAGATATTCCTGACCATTTTCTTTTATCAAACCAAAACTGCCAAAGTCTGCCGCACCACCAAATTGAATTGGTTTGACACCTTGCGCCAAAGGCGGGTGCGTCAATAGATCATTACGATTGACAACAATGTGTTCAGCACCGAAATAGACTCGCATTTTTGCAAGAATGTATTCGCGCATATTGTTATATCTGTCCAAATGATCAGCGCTGATATTCAAAATAGTGGCAACTTTGGCATTAAGCTTTGTGACAGTTTCCAATTGAAAACTGGAAAGTTCCATCACATAGAGTTGAATATCATCAGCCAACAAATCCAATGCCGGTGTTCCCAGATTGCCACCAACAGCAACTCTAATGCCTGCTGTTTTTGCCATATCACCCACCAATGTGGTTACCGTGCTTTTCGCATTGGAACCCGTAATAGCGACTATCGGTGCCTTTGCATAACGCGAAAATAATTCAATATCACCCACAACCGGAATGCCGGCATTTTTTGCAGCAAGAATTTCAGGTGTTGATTGTGCAACACCGGGACTTAACACAATTTCACTGCAAGCGAGCAGACTGGTCAGATTCAATTGTCCTGTTTGTACTTTGACATCAGGAAATTCTTGTTTAATTTTTTCGAGCCCGGGTGGATTTTCCCGTGTATCCATCAACACAAATGCTTGACCATTTTTTGCCAAAAAGCGCGCAACCGATAACCCGGTAATACCGGTACCGATAATCGCTTTGACATTATTTGTGGCAATCATTTGTGACAATTAATTAATTCCTGTTTTAAATTTGCTTTTAATTCAAACATCTTCACCCCACCCTAGCCCTCCCCTTGGCAAGGGGAGGGGACAGTTCCTCCCCCTTGCCAAGGGGGAGGTTAGGAGGGGGTGATTTATCTCAATTTCAACGTCGCCAACCCAACCAACACCAATACAAACGTAATAATCCAGAAACGCACAATCACGCGCGGCTCCGGCCAACCTTTTAATTCAAAGTGATGATGAATGGGTGCCATGCGAAAAATTCTTTTTTGCGTTAATTTGTATGACGCAACTTGCAAAATCACTGAAACTGTTTCGAGCACAAAAATACCGCCCATAATGAACAACACAATTTCGTGGCGAACAATCACGGCAATTAATCCCAATGCGGCGCCTAATGCGAGAGCACCGACATCGCCCATAAATACTTGCGCCGGATAAGTGTTGAACCATAAAAATCCGAGACCCGCACCAACCAATGCGCAACAAAAGACAACCAGCTCGCCAGAACCCGCGATATAAGCAATATTCAAATACTGTGAAAATTGTGAATGACCCACGAGATACGCAATAATCGCCAAGGCACCGGCTACCATCACGCAAGGCATAATTGCCAAACCATCAAGACCATCGGTTAAATTCACCGCATTGCTGGTACCGACAATCACAAAATAAGTGAACACCACATAAAAAATTCCCATATTCAGCGCAACATCTTTAAAGAATGGGATAAATAATTGTGTTTCTGCGGGGCTTTGCGATGTCAGAAATAAAAATACGGCAGCACCAAAACCGGCAATCGATTGCCAAAAATATTTCCAACGCGCAGGTAATCCTTTGGGATCTTTTCTGGCGACTTTTCGATAATCATCAACCCAACCGACTGCGCCATAAATTGCAGTCACGATTAACACCACCCATACATAACGATTGGTTAAATTCGCCCAGAGTAATGTGCTGATAAAAATGGCAAATAAAATCAACACTCCGCCCATTGTAGGCGTACCGGATTTGGTTAAATGGGTTTGCGGGCCATCAGTACGAACAGCCTGGCCAATTTTTAATTCTGCCAAACGACGAATCACCCAGGGCCCCAACAACAATGAAAAGCCCAATGCGGTGAGCGCACCAAAAATTGCGCGCACCGTGAGATATTGAAACACTGCAAAACTGCGAACATACTCTTGTAAAATTTCCGAAAGCCAATAAAGCATTAGTGACAGTCTCCCGCAGTGACATTATTAGAGGTTTTTTTGCCAGATACTGCTTCACACAAAGCACGCACCACCCAATCCATTTGCGCGCTACGAGATCCCTTTATCAAGAAAGTTGTTTCCGGGTCAGCCAGTTGCTTTAATTTTTCAATTAATTTTTCACGATCAACAAAATGCACGGCATTTTTGCCAAAAGCACGACTCACGTTTTCACTCAATTTACCCAGAGTAAATAGCTGATAAATATTTTTTTCCCTGGCGTAATCACCCAACTGACTGTGTAATTTTTCTGTGTCATCACCCAATTCCGCAAGATCACCCAATACCAGAATGCCTTTTGGCAATTTAGCCAAGACATCAATTGCGGCGCGCACGGAACCGGGATTAGCGTTATAACTGTCATCGATAATTTCCACACCATTAATACCAGTATGACGACTCATACGACCGGCAACGGGAGAAAATTTTTCTAATCCTTGTTGAATTTTTTGCAAATCAACGCCAACAGCTAATGCGCAAGCCGCCGACATCAATGCATTACGAACATTATGCTCACCTGGAATTTGTAAATTGATCGGGCAAAAATCCGTTTGATAATGCAATTCAAATTCAACCGCATCCTTATGCAATTGAATGTCTGTTGCGTAACAATCGGTTGGCTGTTGCAAACTCACACGAATCACTGAGGATCTGATTAATGCATGCAACCAGAAACCGGAAAACTGATCATCCAAATTAACAACCGCAACACCGGATGCTTCCAGCGCTTGATAAATTTCACCTTTGGCTTTGGCAACACCTTCAATTGAACCAAAACCTTCAATGTGCGCAGGCATCACATTATTGATCATGCTGACATTGGGTTTTGCCAATTCACATAAATAGGCTATTTCATTCGGCCCACTGGCACCCATTTCAATCACAGCAAATTGATGATCTGCATTCAATTGCATCAAGGTTAAAGGCACACCAATATGATTATTGAAATTACCTTTGGTAGCATGAGTATTACCGGCTTGCTGCAGAATCGAAGCAAGCATGGTTTTCACTGTGGTTTTACCACTACTGCCTGTAATGGCGATTACCGGGCCAGTAAATAATTGTCGATTAAATGCGGCAATCTGCCCCAATGCCAACATCGAATCACTGACGACCAATTGTGGCAAATTAATTTCAGGGAAGAATTTTTCAACAACCAAAGCGACAGGATTTTTTACAACGGCTTGTTGAATAAAATCATGCGCATCAAATTTATCACCGCGCAACGCAATAAATAATTCGCCTGCAATTAATGTACGAGTATCTGTATTCACCTGCGTAAATATTGCATCACCATTTAATAATTCAGCCGTCAATTTTTTCTGTTTTTGGATAAACGCCAGAATTTCCTGTAAGTGCAGAGCTCGAATCATGATTGAGCTCCTTTTATTTGTATTGTATTGGTTTGTTGTTTAACCAAACGACGCTGCAAAGCCAAACGTACTTGCTGCTCATCACTGAAAGGCAAGGTTTGTTGCGCAAATATTTGATAACTCTCATGTCCCTTGCCCGCCACCAGCACCAGATCATCAGCTCTGGCTTGTTGGATTGCCATATCAATCGCTTGCGCACGATCTGCAATGGTTAAACAGGCACGGGGATTTTTCATACCACGAATAATATCGGCAGCAATTAACGCCGGATCTTCCGAACGAGGATTATCGTTAGTGATTAACACATAATCACTGTAAGTTTCTGCAATTCTGCCCATTAAAGGACGTTTGGTTTTATCGCGATCACCGCCACAACCAAATACTGTCCAGATTCGTTGTTGATTGTGCTGCTTGATTGCTTTAAGCGTAGTTTCCAATGCATCAGGTGTATGTGCGTAATCAACGATGACATGAATATCCTGTTGTTGATCGACTATTACTGATTGCATGCGACCGGGTGCAGCCACCAATTCAGGTAATTGCGCAACCACAGCATCCAGTGAAAACCCCTGCGCACAAACGGCCGCGATCACTGCAATTAAATTACTCAAATTAAATAAACCCAAAAGTGGCGATGCAATCTTTGCATTACCCCAAGGCGTCACCAATTCCGCATTAACACCCTGCGCATGCAATTGAATATCGCGCACATAAACATCAACATCATTTTTTTGTACGGAATAACGAATGACTTTTACACCAACGGGTGCTTGCTCACCGAGACTGTTAGCCCATTCATCGTCGCTATTAATAACTGCATATTGCAATCCGGAAAAGCTCAAAAGCCCTGCTTTGACTTTCCCATAAGATTGCATATCACCGTGGTAATCCAGATGATCCTGAGTAAGATTGGTAAAAATGGCCGTATGAAATTGCAAAGCGGCAACGCGATGCTGATGCAAACTATGCGATGACACTTCCATCGCGACCGATTTAACACCCGCTTCTTTCATACCAAACAAAATAGATTGCAAACTTATGGCGTCTGGCGTGGTTAAACCGGTGCTGGATAAAAGCTGTATTTGTTGTGCAATCGATGGTGAATTTTTATGGCTTAATTCGCCATAACCCAATGTGCCAATCACACCGGATAGATTCTGCTGAACACGCGCAAGTAATTGTGCTGCCAATAAACTGCAGGTTGTTTTGCCGTTGGTTCCTGTCACGGCAATCAGTGATAAATCCTGATTGGGATTATCATAAAAACGACTGGCAATCGCGCTGACTTTTTCAGATAAATGTTCAACCGCAATGACCGGACTATTATTAACCCAAACAATGTTTTGCCATTTTTCATCTGCATCAACCAAAACCGCTGCTGCACCTTGTTCAATCGCTTGATGAACAAATTCCCGCGCATCCAATTTCTGGCCTTTAATAGCAATAAATAATTCGCCCGGATTAATTCTTCGCGAATCCAGTGTTAATTGATTAATTTGAATATCGCCCGCAACGGACAATTCCATTTCAGGCAAAAGCATCTGCAATT
>CBFGPN010000140.1:0-10607 GCA_965650675.1 uncultured Cellvibrio sp. | reverse complement strand
CCGTAGTTGCAGCAAAAGAATAACCACCCATCAGTGCTGCTGTAGCCAATATAGATTTCAGGGCTAACATTTTCTTGGGATTATGAATACTAAACATAATTACAATCTCGTCTTAGTTAATATTATTTGGACGGATTGACCGAATTACCGTTCTGCTATTGATTTCAAGAGACAAATTTCAAGGTTTGAGACAATCAATCTTATTTTTATCTGCCGTATTTGGAAGTGCGCTCCTGCGCATGTGCATAATATACTGCGTTTGATGGGTACAATCAAAATATTATGTATAAAATGTGACAAGTGAATCTTCTGTGCTGTTACCTTTACACCCAATTATTTTATCAATCCAACAACAATTACTTACTCTATAACTGATTTTAATCTGGGTTTGCACGCCTCCAATGCCTTGTACAATTGTTCTTCAAAAGCAGCATCATCTTCACAATCCAGCGTTTGCACAAAACTGGACAGGTGGGAATATAAACGAGGACTGGCAATTTCTTGTGCAGCTTCCAAACTTAAAATACTGACGCCGGAAAAACTTTTCCACTCTTCCAATAATAAATCGACAACCCTTAAATCCTTTCTGATTGCAAGGCCAACAAAAGCCTCCCCGCGAACTTCAAAATCCACATCTGAAGCGGCCGCAAAAAGAGCTTCCCTGATAGTGCTCGTATCAGTTTCTATTTGTGTGGCCAAACCAAACATAGCCCAATTACGCACATCAGTATCTGAATCTTTTGACAAAAGAATCAAGGTATTAATGGCATCTTCGGATTCAAAGCCCAGCAAACCTTGCGCAACCCCCAATCTGATTAACGCAACGGAGCTTTGCGCCAAATTAATCATATAAGGAACCGTTTTAAGATGATGCCTATGCCCCAGCGCGCAACAAGCTGCATGTACCACCGTAGCCTCTTCATCGTTTAGCATTGGAATTAAGACATCCACACTTTCTTCACGAAAGGTTTGATCCATCCATCCCAATTGCCCCAATATATCGGCACCTACAATTCGATCAATAAAATCCTGGCTCTGCGTATACTTCACACCCAATAAAAACTCTTCTTCGCCACCACGGTAATGCACCAGGGCTAAACTTTCTTCAAAATCCTCTTGCGTGATGACTTTTCGATAAGCATCAACTACCACACTGCTTTTGGTAGAATCATTTTCCAATTTCAAATCGAAACGTTTTTTCATATTGAGACTTCTACACAAATCAAAAAATTATCGCTATGTAAAAAGCGGGTTATCCGAATAAAACTATTTAACCTCAAGATCAACAACCCACATAATATTCGGATTCCGGCTTGTTGCAGTAATTTTTAATTTACCTGTTCCTAGTGCCGTAATTTGATTACTTTTCTCATCCAATTGAATGGTATCCTTATCACCTGTGACGCTCAAGGTAAAATTTTTATTTACTGCATTTGCGGGCGCAACAAAAACTTGAAATGCAATTTTTTCACCAACAGCCAATTGCGTTTTATCCAAGTGTAAATAAATACCAGATGCTTTTACAATATTATCCTGATAAAAGGATTTTGGGCGCTGTGATGTTTTCATCACACTGTAAGGGCTTAACGCAACAATATTGGCGCCATGTTGACTTCCCCAATCTCCAAAATGTCCATTTCTTGTGATATCAAAATAACGAAAATTGTCACAGTCAGCATTTTTCATCCCTCCCCATGACCAATTTAACCAACCCGATTGATAGTCTTCGAGAATTTTCATTCCTTCAAGATAAGGTAAAGGCGTGGGATTATCACATTGCCCGACACGAGTCACCGAAGGGCCTTCGCCAACAATTATCGCAACCCCCAAATCTTTGGCTTTTTTTGCGACCTTGTAATAATTTCCTATTGATTGTTCAGCGGCCCAATAAGAATGCGTGGAAAAAATGACATTGGACAAAGGGTCATGTTTCAATAATTCCGGGGCAACACGCAAAAGCTGATCAACATTTTGTCCCCAGAGCGATGCATCAATCATAATCGGCACTGTGTAACCCCAATTGCGCAAAGATGTGATAGCCGCTTTGTAAGTTATCCGAAAATTTTCGTCACTAATATTGTGGTCACCGGCTTCATTGGCAATATTTAAAATCGTCCATTGACGGTTGCGCTCGATAGCTTCAATCAATACAGGCTTATTCCAAAAATCTACACACGCTTGCAGTGGTTTACCCCACTTTCCTGTGGCGTTATGACACTCAGGGATCGCCACCATTTTGTGCGCAATAGTATTATCCATTAGCTTGATTAAATCTTTGGGATTGAAATTTTTATCCCAAACCAATCGCAATGTATTGGCACCCGTTTTATCTATTTCCGGAATGAAACGCTCACCGGTCTTATCCACAGACCAAACAAACATTTCATTAAATCCGCGCATCACCAAAAGTTCACCTGCAGCGGTATAAATATGCCCTTTATCAACATAAATTGTTTTTTTGTCAGCAAAAACCAATGAGGTTATTGCTGTTGCGTACAATAATATTAATAAACGGATAATAGTTTTTTTCATAATCTGTCACCTGTCATCTGCTGGACATTACCACAGACAAAAGAAAATGCCAGCAAAGATGACTATATTATTTCAGTAAATACACTTAACCCTCTTCCAGGGTTAATTCAGAATAACATTTCCTGCAAACACGAATTTCTTTAACAGTTTCATAACCCGATCCACCTGGATCATTAGTTTTTTTCTTTTTTCCATCTTTGGTGATGCAAGTATTAGCATCCGCCCTGAAGGAATATTGTTTTTTTTGTTTGATTATTACAAAAAGGCAGGAGGATTGATTGGATGAAACAAGGGTCGAACAGTTTTGACATTTGTACATTAAAGACGGCTCGGAGTGTCTCGTCTTCCGGGGAGCCGATGTCCGGAAGCATTAGTGGAAAATTGAGAAAGCTACAGCGCCGTGCATGTTAAATATTAATTATTTTTTGTCAAGCAAGAATTATTTCGATTGATTTAAAAATTAGCCCTCGGGAAGGCTGGATAAATTATTTTCAGCTATGCCATCGGCGAATGTTGTTACATGTGTTTTTGCCAACAATATAGTCTCTACGCCACCTCTATCTATGAAGTATTCAATATCTCCACGAGAAATTTCAAAAAACGCAACTGAGTCGAGTACTCGCCATTGTTCGTCGTCATTACAAAGTGCAGTAACACCACCCCATCGATTACGTGTTACAGATGTTACTCGTCTTCTTAATTGATCTGCTGGTGGAATGCGCAAATATAATTCACGACAAACTCCAAGTGAATCCAGATTATTTGCTACTGTGTCATCAGGAGACGTAGTCAACACGTGAGCCACAATTACACGAGCATCCGGAACAGATTCATCTCCTGTGCGCACTATATAATTAATTCTGCCAAGCGCAGGTGGAAATGCTGAGCTCCCCACTACGAATGGATGATCTGATTCAAAAGCGCGAATAACTTCTTCAACAGGCATGGGTGACCAATAAGCATCGGGATTACACAAATGGGTTATACGCCCGGCAGCTCTGCGAACCGCTGTGACGTATCGAATTATTCCAACAGGTTCAAGGCCGCGTTGTTCGGTATAGTTATTACTGAAGGTATTGGTGCTATCAACCACTCTCACTAATTGCTCTCGCCATCGCTGTACTTTTTCACCGTACAATCGATTTACCTGATATGCCTGCAAATTATTGTGTTGTCCCCAATGTGGACGACCGCCAAGTTCTATTGCCCTGCTTTCAATTAAACGCATCCAGCGATCGTTGTGTTCAAAACCCTGAATTGATGCAACCTCAACTGAAACGGCAAGTGAACTTTCTACATTGTGCATGGAAAGTAACGCGTTGGATTTGCTGGAAAAACGAACCGAAATATATCCCGACTGTCGATGACCATGACCTTCAACTGTAAGAAAATCAATAAAGTCTATGTAGCTAGATGTTGTTGCATCAAAAATAATTTCGATTGAGTTCACTCGATTTGGACCAGGATCAGCACTAAGGTTTGACATAATTTGCCAACTGACTCCCCGCTTGCCTGTTTTCGCTAGTTCACTACGACCATCAAATACAATTCTGGCCAACTCATCAATTGCCAGACCAAGTACACCAAGATCATCACAAGCCCAAAGCGCATTTAATGAAGCAGTCAATGCAAAATCGGCGCTCACATGAGGATCATGTGCATAACCATCTAACTCTAATGCACGCACTTCCATCTCAATGTGTCTAACCTCACGATAACCTGGAATAGGAAGAATTGCTGGTATAGCAATTAACCGTATAGCTCTTGCTGCTGAAACTAAAATCCAATTCGCAACTGTGTGTTCATTAATAAATTCTGTTCTTTCCACCGGCACTTCAGGTTCAAGATCTGCACGCTCACGTTCCCAACGTCGTCTTACCCAAAGTTGATTTCCATTTCGGGAATTAATTAAAAATTCGAGATAACGCGGACGTGAGGCATCTTCAAATGGAATTCCCGCAAATACACTTGAAGATGGTCCATCGGGTGGAATTGCCGGTAATGGCAAATTGGAAAGTAATGGAACCAGAATATTTCCTTCCGTAATTCCTTCACGTAAAAATGAAGACACTTCACTCCATGAAGAAGGCGTTGCCCACTCAACCAAATCAAAACGTGTGCGCACTTCCAATACGTACGAATAAATAATTCCAAATCGTCCTACACTCACTTGCAGAGCACTTAACAATTCATCATCACGAATAATTTGTACATCGCCACAAGAAAGTCTGGCCGCTATGTCATTCTCATGTGTAAGCGGTTGGCTTGAAGATTCTACCCACAATTCCTGCCCTTCTTTTGTGACCAGATGAACCGCACGCACAATATCCGCAAGCGGCGGTTGTCGCACATCACCACCATGTGTTGATGTTGAAATTGCACCCGCCAACAATTGTCCCTGACTACCACCCAACGTGGGCAAAGCCAATCCACGATCATGTAATTGTTGATTCAATTCAAATAATCGAATACCCGCTTCGACATGCACAAGCCGCGTAATATTTCCTGGCCGTGTTATTCGCCTTTGCCACTCCAGAGTAAGTGGTGATGCAGCCGTTAATGCTTCGTCAGTAAAATGTGAAATGATGCGATTGAGATTGGATATTCTCACCATCCAATCAGGGCAAGCCGCAATATTTTCAAACGACCAACCACTTCCCACAACACGCAGACGATGCCCACCCGTGTGAGCCTGATTAACTACCCACACAAGCGATTCAAGCGAATCCGGTTCGAAATAGGTCTGCACCGATGTATTAACATTCCCAAGCCAGTTACGAAAACTGTAACCCGACTCACGAAACCCACCGTAGCTATCTGGAATACATGGCATAACCTGACTCACTTGTGTGTTAAAAGTTTTAAGCAGGTATACAGGAAACTATTCAACAGTTCGAGTGATTTTTTCGCATTAATCCAGTGTAATAATTCCAACATAGCCTATCCCAAAAGGTAAAGACCAGTTAGCTTGCGTTAAAGAAATTTAGAGACCGCCCTATTGATTTCACCAAAACCAAACATTGAAACTTATTATTTGCTCAACCTACTCACTCATTAGAATTTCCAACATATTTTCATAATTGTTAAGAAACTCTTTGGTGATCTCATAGTGTTCAGTGTCGGTATATTTAACCTCATTAATACCAGCACTGGAAAACTCATAAATTTTTGCGCGAGGATAAGCTAATAATATCGGTGAGTGAGTGGCAATAATAAATTGCGAATTTTCTTCAACCAGTTGATGTATTGCTGAAATTGCAGCCATTTGTCTGGTGGGCGATAGAGCGGCTTCAGGTTCATCCATTAAGTAAAGGCCATTTCCTTTTAGTTTATTGAGCAGCGTGGACATAAAAGATTCGCCATGCGATTGTCTATGTAAAGATTCTCCACCATAGCCAGCAAGGTAACCTGTGTTGTCTATGTAAGTTGCAAGATTGTAAAAGCTCTCTGCCCTTAAAAAATATCCATCCTTTGGTTTTTTAAAGCTCTTGACTAATTTTAAATAATCACTGAACTCTGAATGAGTAGCACTGGTAGAGAATTGAGTATTTTTATTTCCGCCTTCTGCATTAAATCCAAGACTGACTGCTATAGCTTCCAACAAGGTTGATTTGCCAGCGCCATTTTCGCCTACAAAAAATGTAACATCTTCATGAAATTCAAGAACATCTAACTCTCTTAACGAAGGAATGCAAAATGGATATTCATCAAAGGATTCTATGACTCCTCTTTTCAACTCTATGGAACGTAAATAGGGTTTTTCGTTTAGGCTCATAATGCACTATAGGTAAACAGATTCAAGATGTTAGCCATATTCACAGCTCCTAAATTATGTTCTAAATTTTTGAAACAAAAATGGATTACCAATGTGCGCCAAATCATCAAAACTGACCCGAACCATATCTCGACGCTCTGATTTTTTCAATATCCTTTCTAAAAAAACAAAAAAGCCCCCACAATAAATGCAGAGGCTTTTATGGATACCTGCTTTCGCAGGTATGACAACAACAAGTTATTCGGCGCGTTTTACACTAATCGCTTTACCGGAATAATCCAAAGTCTGTGCAACAGCATCAAAATTTGCGGCGTCTTTTGAGGGGCCGAAAATAAAGCGGACACTGATTTTTCTGTTTTCTGACATGCTGGTGAAACTTCCTACGCGATCACCAATAGTGACTGTGGCAGTTGCATCGTCATATGAAACCGGGATGCGTGACCATTCGCCTTTTTCGTATTTCACTGAGCGGCCGTCGTCTTCGTAAATATCGAAACTGCCGTTAGCACCCATGTAAATATTTAATGTCAACGGCGCATTCAAACCTTCATCGACGTGTTGAATTAACGGACCAGTTGGAACGATTGAACCGGCTTTTACAAATAAAGGCATTTGTGAAAGAGGTGCATCGGCTTTAATGGTTTGGCCGCCTGTTAATTTTTCGCCGGTGTAGAAGTTGTACCAATCTGCACCTGCTGGTAAATACACATCGCGTGAACGCGCTTTGTCTTCATACACAGGGTTGACTAAAAACGCGGGGCCAAACATATATTGCGTGTTGATGTCCCAGGCTTTGCGATCATTCGGGAAATCCATTACCAAACCGCGCATGATGGTGCCATCTTTATGGAAGGTATCACCCGCCAGTGTATAAATGTAAGGCATCAATCGGTAACGCAATTTAATGTAAGACTCAAGTGTGTTGTAAACCTCTGTGCCTTCATCAGCCAAACTGAAAATTTCACGATAAGGATATTGACCGTGTGAGCGGAACAGTGGAACGAAAGCGCCGAATTGGAACCAGCGAACATTTAATTCTTGCCAATCTGCAACCAATTCCGGTTTCAAATCGCGAATATTGAGTGCTTCGCCACCTTTTTTATTACCCCATCGATATTTATCTTCCGGTGTAAAACCACCAATATCAAAACTCCAGTTAGGAAGACCTGCCATGCTCGCACCAACACCGGCACCAACTTGTTCTTTTAAATTTTCCCAACGCGATGAAGTGTCGCCGCTCCACAAAGCAGAACCTGTACGCTGCAAACCACCAAATGCAGAACGCGTCAAAATAAATGAACGTTTTTCCGGATCAGTTTTTCGCTCGCCGTCATACACTGCTTGCGCATTGGGAATTGCATAGGAGTTAAAATATTCAGCACCTGAACCTATACCGCCTTCGCGGCTCATAATTTCTTTACGCTTGGTGAAAGTTAAATTGGAATGAATATCCGGCTCGGCTGCATCCAACCACCAGGCATCAAAGCCCTTGGTATTTAAATTTTCGTTAATTTGTTTCCAGAAAATCTCCTGGGATTCTTTTGGATAAGGATCATAGAAAGCATTCAAATAGCCTGGACCAATCCAGTCGAGGTTACCTTCTTCTATATTTTTATTGAACATATAACCTTTATCGTTCAACTCTTTATAGTTTTTAGTGGTGGGATAAAATTTTGGCCAAACGGAAATCATAATATTGCCGTTCATTGCGTGGATTTTATCGGTCATGGCTTTTGCATCAGGGAAAAATTTCTTATCAAATTCGTGACTACCCCAGGCATTTTCTTCCCAGTAAGACCAATCCAATACAATGTTATCAATCGGGATTTTTTTCTCGCGATAATATTTAAAAGTATTGATAATTTCGTCTTGATTTTTATAACGCTCACGACTTTGCCAAAAACCATACACCCATTTTGGCAACATCACTGCATCACCGGTTAAATGGCGATAGCCGGAAATCACATCATCTTTGTTATCACCTGCCACAAAATAGTAATCAATCGCTTTACCGGTTTCAGATGCAAGAGACAATTCACCTAATTCTTCGGCAGGCATTGGATCAAGATGCGTTAAACGGAAGAAACCACCCCCCACAGTCCAATCTACTTTAATGGCTTTTTTCTCACCGGGTTTCTTTTCCATATTGTATGTGTGCCACCATGGATTCCAGTTCATGCGCCAGCGATCCAACACCATTTGACCATCAACAAATAATTTTGCATAACCCGAGCTATACATTTTGAAACGGTGAATACCGGCTTCATCGGTTTCAATACTACCTTCCCATTCAATACGCAAATTTTTAGCGTCTTTGGTTTCATCAGGCAACGGAATTTCACGCACAGTGTTGTCGCTGTAGAATTGATAATTTAAATCTGCTTCAACACGAGTCAACAATAATTTGTCGCCGTCAAAATAACGTGCCGTCAAACCACCCTCTTTACCTTCTGCGTCGAATAATTTCAAAGACACATTTAAAGGCTGGGTTGCACGTGGATCACCAAAATAGGAAACAGAATTGTTGTCCCACAACAAACCATAATTTTTGCTGGAAACAACAAACGGAATTGTTTTAACCAGATTATGTGTAGTCAATTCAACATTTTCGCCGGCATAGTTCACCTGACCATTTTGTTGCTGACCCAAACCGAAATAACCTTCGTCGCTGCCACGATTAAATTCCTGACGCAAGGCAAATGAATCTGCATCAGGTTTGATTGGATCAGCCGTCACCGCGGAGAAAGCGCCGCGATTTTCTTCTTTCAATAAAAGATTACCTTTGGCATCAGCAAAATTCACAGTGCCATCTACCAGTGATAAATTGGCAGTAACTTGTGCTGTTTTCAATACCAGGTTATTGCCCACTTGCTCCAGTGAAAATTCAACAGTTGCTGGTTTGGCAATGACTTGTATGGATTCAGGAACCACACTGAAATCTGTTCCAGGCAATGCAGTAACACGAATAATTTTTTCACTCATTACTTGCAAGCGAACTTTTTTCACTGCGCCTTCGGCGAGTGTTACCACTACACCATCCGCAGTTTTTTCAAATTGCGCGAGTGTTTTAACCTGCTCGGTTGCCGTTTGCGAATTTGCGGATTCTTCAGATGATTTCGAGCAGCCTTGTAACAAAGCCACCGACGCCATTCCGATCACGCAATGCTTGAGAATCTGTTTTGCAGATAGCATCTTTGTTTTCCTCGTTGGTTTTATAAAAATTAAAACACCCTCTCCCCCGCCCTCTCCCATCAAGGGAGAGGGAGCCAATCTCACTTCGCAAATAACTACTTTTTAATTTAGTAGCACTATCTGTTCCCTCTCCCCTTGTGGGAGAGGGTTAGGGAGAGGGGGAAGATTTTATTCTGTTATATAACTCGCCATTTTCACTTTCAAGACATGCGCGCGCGCAGTGAAATTCAAACCCCAATCAGTTTGGTCGCCATTCCACACGCGTTCCATCACCCATTTTCCTTTTTCAAAATGGCCCTCTTCTATACGCTCGATCATAGTTTTTTTATCTTTTAATTCACTGGATGGTTTAAATTCCACTCGCGCTTTATGTGCTGTCACCAAATATTCATTATCACTTAGCTGCGCAATCAAAGCGCCACCGGATGATGGCGTATTACCTACCGGCGGGTCAATCCAAAACATATAACGGCCATAGGTCACTTCAGCATCCCACAAACCCAAATCCAATGTTTGTGTCAGTGCAGCCGCTTTGTCTTTTGCGTATTGATCTTTTTCTGCCGGTGTTGCTTCCGCATTCCAGATTTTTTGTGTATCGCCAGTAGTGTCCAAAGGCTCGGCAACACCCCATACATTATTTTCATAGGCGAGTTTTGCCCATTCGCGCATCATAGGGGCTATGACACGATAATGCTGTGCAAATTCTTCAATGGTTTGATCATTGTAGTTTTTGGCGCCGAGAGGATAATTGGTATAGTCAGTATCATCCATTCCGAAAGGCGAAAATCCAATACCACCCTTTCCCAATGTTGGGTAAAAATAACGTGCAAAGGGCTGATCATTACCAATTTCAGCGACAAACAACGCATTGTCAGGACGCGCATAAATATCGAGAACTTTGGAAACGGTTTTGTGATCGCGGAAATAAATATCCGGTGCAATTAAATCTATCGCGGGCGCAGCAGCCTTCCAAATATGAAGCACATTATCGGTAGCACCTCCACTTGAATATTGACCTGGTTTGCCCGGATTAAAAGGGTTTCGCAAAGCCACATTCACATACATAGGTAAATTTTTAACGGCCTTACCGGCTTCAGTAATTTCATTG
>CBFGPN010000139.1:0-10633 GCA_965650675.1 uncultured Cellvibrio sp. | reverse complement strand
GCTGACAACGAAGAATGGAAACATCTGGATATCCAACAAGGGATAGCCCATGTTTATCCGGAAACACGTGAATTATTTACACCCGAAGAAATCAATTACACCTTGATAGAAGCTGTGAGTTTTCGCAAAGGCTGTTATACCGGACAGGAAATCGTTGCACGTATGCATTACAAAGGAAAACATAAACGCCATGTGCATCGATTTTTATTGAACGCAACGGAATTACCTTTACCGGGCACAGCAGTTTTATCCGCAAATTCCGCTCAAAAAATCGGCGAACTGGTCACTGTCGCACGTATAAATTCCAATCAAATTGAGTGTCTTGCAAGCATTCAGGATGATGAGAAATTATCCGTACTATTCGATACAAATAATGAAAAAATGCAGTTGCTTTCTCTTCCTTATGCTATACCTGTAACACAAGGCGAATAACCTGATCAGGGTAGTGACATGAATCCTATTATTGAAAAAGTACGTGACGATATATTTACAGCAATCAAAACAGATCGTCTGATATTACCCACATTGCCCGAAGTCGCATTGAAAGTAAGGGAAGCAGCGGATGATCCCAATGCCAGTATTGATAAATTAAGTCATGTTATTGGTAATGATGCGGCACTGAGTGCACGCATTATTCGTGTCGCCAATAGTCCTCTTTTGCGAGCCAGTCGCACCATTGAGGATTTGCGCACTGCGTTAATGCGTTTGGGTATTTCCTATACATGCAACATTGCAACGGGACTGGCTATGGAACAAATGTTCCAGGCGACATCTGACCTGATTGATTCCCGTATGCGGGATGTCTGGAGTCGTTCCAGTGAAGTGGCAGCCATTTGCCACGTATTGTGCAAACACTACACCAAGCTCAGGCCTGATCAGGCAACCCTGGCTGGATTGGTTCACAAGATTGGGGTATTACCCATACTGACTTATGCAGAAGACCACCCTGCACTGCTCAGGGACAGTTTTACTCTGGACCTGGTGATAGAAAACATCCACGCTCCGATAGGCGATCTGATTTTAAAAACCTGGAACTTCCCTGCGGAACTGGCTCATGTCCCGACACAGCATCTGGATTTTGGCAGGAAGGTTCCTAAAGCGGATTACTCTGATCTGGTCACAGTGGCTATGTTGCAGGGATATATAGGAACAGAAACCACCATGGGCAAAATTGATTACAGCCAGGTCACTGCATTTGAGCGATTGGGACTCGATCCCGATATGCAAGTAGCGGAATCAGAAGATCTGTCAGAAGACATGGAAGCGGCCATGTCATTCCTGCTTTGATTCGGTTTGACTTAATCTTCGGTAATTTCAATTTCCGGAAAAACGTTTCCCTGATTTTGTTCCAGTTGCCGAAGTATATTTTTCGCAATCTCACGATAGGATTTTGATATGGAAGATTCAGGATCAGTGACCAAACTGGGTCTGCCTGAATCGACATCTTCGCGAATACGAATATCCAGAGGCAATGCACCTAACAATTGGGTTTGGTAGTCACAGGCAATACTGTGGCCACCACCCGCACCGAAAATATGCTCTTCATGCCCACAAACAGAACACACATGCGTTGACATATTTTCAATAATGCCCAGAACGGGCACATTCACTTTGCGAAACATTTCAATTGCTTTTTTCGCATCCAACAACGCAATGTCCTGCGGCGTTGTGACTATCACCGCACCTGTCACCGGAATTTTTTGTGCAAGCGTAATTTGGATATCGCCTGTTCCCGGTGGCATATCAATAATCAAAATATCCAGCTGGTTCCAGGCAGTTTGCTGGATTAGCTGCAAGAGTGCGCCTGTTGCCATAGGGCCACGCCACATCACTGGCGTTTGTTCTGTGATCAGATAGCCCATTGAAATAGATTGAATACCATGAGCTTCAATCGGTTTCATTTTTTGCTGGCCATCAATTAACACAACTTCCGGACGACGCAATCCAACACCGAGCATTTGCGGTTGGCTGGGGCCATAGATATCAGCATCGAGAATACCGACACGCTTGCCTTCTGCAGCCAACGCCAGCGCCAAATTAACGCTGGTTGTTGACTTGCCTACACCACCTTTTCCAGATGCAACAGCAATAATTTTCTTCACACCGAAAATTTTGTTGTCAGAATTATTCATCATGATGTTTGAGCTTCTGTTTGATTTAATTCACGCATTTCCTGATCAAACTCATTGTGTTTTTGATGATCTTTTGCAATCAGCATGTAAAGCGCAGGTAACACAAACAGAGTAAAGAAAGTTCCGATTGTCATACCCAATACCAACACAATACCAATAGAGTTACGCGCTTCAGCACCGGCACCGGACACAAAAATTAAAGGAGCGTGCCCTGCAATAGTAGCAAGACTGGTCATCATTACCGGGCGCAAACGAATGATGGATGCTTCACGTATTGCATCAATTTTTGCTTTGCCTTCTTCCTGCAATCGATTGGCAAATTCCACCACCAGAATACCATTACGTGCAATTAACCCAACCAGAGTCACCATACCCACGTTGGAATAAATATTCAGCGTGGTCGTAAATGTATCCGTAAAATAGGGAAGTGGCGCCCACATTTTCAAAAAGGTAAAAGTCAGCGCGCCAAATAATGCCAGGGGCACAGATCCCAAAAGAATCACAACCGGATCACGGAAGCTGTTGTATTGAGCTGCCAACACCAAAAAGATCATCACCACTGCCAAACCAAACACAGGTAAAAAGGTATTGCCTTCACGAACCAATTGACGTGACTCACCGGTGTAATCAATAGAATAATTTTTTGGCAAAATCTTACGCGCTTCCTCTTCCAGAAACGCCAAAGCCTCTCCTGTAGGAATTCCTGCAGCGCCAGAAATTTTTACTGAATTCAATTGTTGCATGCGATTAATACTTCGAGGCTCTGTTGAATGCGTCATAGTGGCAACCTGATCAAGACGAATCAAACCACCATCAGGACCCGTCACATATAAATTGGCAAGATCATCCGGAGTCAGCCGGGCACTGCGTTTAACTTGCGGAATCACTTTGTAACTTTGTCCAGCCATATTAAAACGATTGACATAACCGCCACCCAACAAAGTGCCTACATCGGCGGTCACTGTTTGTAAATCCAAACCAAGATCGGCCACTTTCTCACGATCAATATTTAATTTGTAATCAGGCTGATCAACTCGCACATCCAACTGTTGAAAGAAAAACTTTCCGGATTCACGCATCGCCTGCTCAATTTTGACAGCGTAAGAATATATTTCTTTGGTATCAGCTGTTGATGCAATAACAAATTCAACAGGGAATTGCCCTCCACCCGGTAAAGGTGGTGGTGTTATTGGCAGAATTTTTACACCGGCAATCGCACTTAATTTTTGCTGCACCTCAGGCATAATTTCAAATACAGATTTATCACGTTCCGTCCAGGGCTTGGTGACCATGCCGGAAAAACCACCGGTTGGAAAAGTTACCTGAAAGGTAAAATCTGTTTCTTCAACTGACATGAAAACTTCATTAACCTGTTTACCAAAAAATGATGATTGATCAACAGTTGAGTTAGCCTGCCCATCAACAATACCGAAGATGACACCTTGATCTTCCATAGGTGCCAACTCTTTACTCGACATGATGTAGAGAGGGACACAAAGTAATGAAATAACCGCCCAGAAAATATAAATACCAATTGGATAATTCAACGCACTGTGTAATTTTCCTGAATACCAATCACGGAATTTTTCAAAAGGGCCTTCCAATGGAGCTTTTAATGCCTTATGCGGCTTCAACAAACGCGAGCCAAGCATCGGCGACAATGTCACAGCAACAATGGCAGAAATAGTGACAGCACCTGCAAGTGTAATAGCAAACTCACGAAACAGAGTTCCGGTTAAACCACCAGCAAAACCAATCGGAATATAAACAGATGCCAGCGTAAAGGTCATCGCCATAATTGGCCCAACCAATTCACGCGCCGATACAATTGCAGCTCGAAACGGTGATAAACCTTCCTGAATATGACGCTCAATGTTCTCTACCATCACAATCGCATCATCAACCACCAAACCAACACACAGTACGATTGAAAGGAGTGTTAATAAATTCAAAGAGAAGCCGCAAAGTTGCATAATAAAAACTGCACCTATCAGCGATAAAGGAATAGCCAACACTGGAATAATCACAGCGCGACTGAACCCCAGGAACAGGAAAATCACGATAACAATAATCAATAAAGTTTCACTTAGAGTTTTTATAACCTCGTGAATAGCTGATTCGATATACTTGGTTGAATCATAAGCAACGCGACCACTTAATCCGCTGGGTAAATCAGCCTTGATTTTTTCCATCTCTTGATTAACTGCACGAATAACGTCTAAAGAGTTAGCATTAGGTGCAACAAAAATTCCCATAAATACAGCCGTGTCACCAGAGTAGTTAACCACTGCATCATAATTTTCTGCGCCCAATACAACATCCGCTATATCACTTAATCGGATAATTCCATCTGCAGAATTTCGAATAATCAGATTTCTAAATTCCTCAACACTCTTAAGATCAGTATTGGCACTCAGATTAACTTGCGTATAAGAACCACGTGTACTGCCAACAGCAGCTTGTACGTTGTTAGATTGTAATGCTGCACGCACCTGTACCGGTGTCACATTCAATGCAGCCATACGCTCCGGCTTTAACCAAATGCGCATAGCAAATGTGCGGCCACCCAAGACTTCAGCTTTTTGCACACCCGCAATTGCTGTTAAACGTGGCTGGACAGATCGTGTTAAAAATTCCGTGATTTGGTTTTGCTCCAGAATTTCCGAACTGAAGCTTAAATATTCTGCAGCAAATTGTTGATCCGCTGCTTCAATTTTAATTGTAGGAACTTCGGCTTCCGGAGGTAAGTCATTGCGAACCTCATTCACTTTGGCAGAGATTTCTGTCATCGCTTTGAGTGGATCGTAATTGAGTTTCAAATGCACATTAACCGTTGACATGCCCATCGCACTCTGCGACTCAATGTAATCAATTCCTCCTGATGAGGCTATTGCACGCTCAATTGGTGTAGTGACAAAACCTTTAATTAACTCAGCATTCGCACCAACATAAACAGTTTGAATTGTAATAACAGAGATATCGCTGCGGGGATATTGGCGTACAGTTAAATTGCTGGCTGCTTGTAAGCCCAATATCAGTATCAGCAAGCTCACAACCAGTGATAACACCGGTTTTTTGATGAAAATATCAGTAAATTTCATAAGACTAGTGCTCGCTAAAATTAATTATCGGCTGGTGTTGGTGTTTCTGAGTACTCGGGAACAGGCAAATCACTGATAGTGACAGCTTGTCCATTATTCAAACGGAACGCACCTGCGCTGGCGATTTTTTCTCCTGCTTTTATACCATCAAGCACCTCAACAAAATCACCACGCGACCTACCCAACCTTATAAATTGCTGACGTGCAACCAACTGGTTTTTATCATTGGTTTCTATCACAAAAACAGTGTCACCAAACGGAGCATAGATAATCGCCGTTGAAGGAACTGCCAATACAGGTTTGGGATCTGCAAGAGTGACAGTAACGTTAACTGCCATTCCAGGAATTAACAGATTTTTTTCGTTACTCAAATAAGATTGAACTATGGCATTGCGAGTAACCGGATTGATATCTGCCCCCACAGCTGTCACCTGCCCTTCAATTACCTCTTCAGAACCATCACCCAATTTTACGGTGATAGGTAATCCACGAGACATTTTCACCAACCAAAATTGTGGTACGGGGAAATTCACACGAACGCTATTGGTTGCCTGCAAGGAAACAATTTCTTTTCCAACTTGTAAATCTTCACCAAGATCGACTTTACGAATACCCAGACGCCCGTCAAAAGGAGCGCGAACAATTTTCTTTTCCAGAGTTGTTTTTAAATTATCCACTTCACCTTGTTCAGACTCCATTTGTTGCACTGCCGAATCCAATTCACTTTGAGATACCGTATTATTTTTGCGCAACTGCAGCAATCGCTCATAATTGGATTTCGCCAAACGCAATCGCGCTTCAGCTGCACTCAGTTGACCTTGTTCATTACCTGACTCCTGAATCAACAAAACACTTCCCTTTTTAACCTGTTCGCCAGATTTGAAACGAATTTCTTTTACTTTTCCGGCAACTTCAGCTGATACCTGTATGCCTTCAGAAGCTTCTACAGTACCTACAGCAGAATAGGATTCAGGCCACGACTGTTCTGCTGCGTCAAAAGTACTAATGGTTTCTGTCATTGGAGGTGCAGAAGCAAAGGCTTTCCCCATGTAAGACAATTGACTTGCTTTCAATCCCACTATGATAAAAATAATTAGTAGTAAAGTACCGAGGGCAACAAGAACGGACTTGGTATTACTCATGATAAAAATCCTTGGTAAAAAATTGGAAATTTCAGGTTGCGGATTGTGGCACAGACCAACTGGTCTGGAAAATACACATTTGTCACAATTGGTAACGGTGCAATTTAAATCCAATCAACAGTCAAATAGTGTCAGTAGGTAAATAATGACTCTTTTTAGGCATAATAAAACCCTTCCGCGCGCATTAGACGTAAGTTAAGCAAGAAAAAGAAAATGTTTTATCTTTTTATTTCCCGAAGCGAGACTTTTGCAATTAACATCCCGTTAAAATCTTTACATTTCTTAGAGGAATTATTTCATGGCTTGGGCACCCCACGTAACAGTAGCAACATTAATTGAACGCGATAATCGATATTTACTGGTTTACGAGGAAGCCGATGGCCGCAAAGTCTACAATCAACCCGCAGGTCACCTTGAACCCGACGAAACCCTGGCTGAAGCTGCCATACGTGAAGCTCTTGAAGAAACTGCATGCACAATCAAACTCACCGGTGTAGTCGGCGTTAATCTTTACACAGCGCCTTCCAATAAGGTTACCTACTTTCGCACTACATTTATTGGCGAAGTTATCAGTCATGACGCCAATCGTCGATTGGATACAGGCATAATCGACACGGTCTGGTTAACTTATGAAGAAATTGTTGCAAGGAAAGACCAACTGCGAAGTCCGATGACACTGCAAATTATCGAAGATTATCGTGCCGGGCGTCGCTTTCCCTTGGAAGTGGTGGGATGAGGCAGGTAGAATGCGCGCCTCGATTTTCCTCGTAATAAAATCTTATGTCTGCAAAAACCCGCGTTATAGTCGGCATGTCCGGCGGTGTTGATTCTTCAGTCTCTGCGCTCCTGCTCAAACAACAGGGATATGAGGTTGAGGGATTGTTCATGAAGAACTGGGATGAAGATGACGGCACGGAATATTGTACGGCCAAAACAGATTTGGCCGATGCTCAAATGGTTTGCGACCGCATTGGTATCAAACTGCACACTGCCAATTTTGCCGCTGAATATTGGGACAATGTATTCGAACATTTTCTTGAAGAATATAAAGCGGGTCGCACACCCAATCCGGACATACTCTGCAACCGCGAAATCAAATTCAAAGTGTTTATGGAATATGCCCGGGTGTTGGGCGGTGAGTTTATTGCGACGGGACATTATGTTCGCCGTGCTGATCGTGATGGTCATACCTATTTATTAAAGGGACTGGACCCAAATAAAGATCAATCCTATTTTTTGCATGCTGTCGGCGAAAAAGAATTCGCCAAATCTTTATTCCCTGTGGGTGAATTGGAAAAACCCGAAGTTCGTCGTATTGCCGAACAACATGACCTGATTACTCACAACAAAAAAGACAGTACCGGTATTTGTTTTATTGGTGAACGTCGTTTCAAAGATTTCTTGCAACAATATTTGCCCGCACAGCCGGGTGAAATTCAAACACCCGATGGAAAAATATTGGGAGAACACATGGGCCTGATGTATCACACACTCGGGCAGCGTCAGGGATTAGGGATTGGCGGTGTAAAAGGTGGAAATGAAGAACCCTGGTTTGTGGCGCAAAAAGATTTACGACGAAATGTACTGATTGTGGTACAAGGTGATCATCCCCTGCTCTACACCAATCAATTAATCGCAGGCCAAACACATTGGATTAACGGACAAACACCAACAGAATTTCGCTGCAAAGCCAAAACCCGTTATCGTCAACCTGATCAGGATTGTGCAGTAAAAATACTGGAAGACGGCCAACTGGAAGTTTTATTTGATCAAGCACAACGCGCTGTTACACCGGGGCAATCTGTCGTGTTTTATCAGGACGATATTTGTTTGGGTGGTGCTGTTATTGAATCAACAACGAATGTTTAAGTGATGGTCATGAAGAAAAATTTCTATGATTTGACACTGGCGCTTGCCGGACTATTTCAAGCAGTCGCATTGGTTGAACAAATAGCGAAGACCGGGCAAAGCGCAAACGATGCATTTACGACATCCATCAATTCGGTTTTGGATTTAAATCCAAGCGACAGTTTGGCTATTTATGGCGGCGATGTTACAAATTTACGTATGGGCCTGGAATTGCTCAACGAATTATTAATTAAAAATACACCCAAACATCAAGACATCATTCGTTATGGATTGGGCGTATTGCATTTACAGAAAAAATTATCCGGACGCAAGGATATGCTTAATGTCATCGCCAGCCGTATTGAACAAGCCAACCAACAAGCACAACATTTTTCCAATACGCATGACAATGTGATAGCCAACCTCGGTGGCATTTACAGCGACACGCTCAGTACTTTTCGTTTTCGTATTCAGGTCAAGGGTGACTACAATTATTTGCAGCAACCGCGCATAGCCAACCAAATTCGTGCATTGCTATTAGCCGCTGTACGCTCTGCCATGTTGTGGCGACAACTGGGCGGCAACCGTTGGCAATTGATTTTTCAGCGCAAGAAAATTGCTGAATGCGTTAGGGAAATGCTTGGGAGCATGCCCCTCCACTGACGGGAATATTTAAAAACATGACCCCACCCTAGCCCTCCCCTTGCCAAGGGAGGGGACTGTTCCTCCACCTGGGAAGGGGGAGGCTAGGAGGGGGTCCTTTCACAAATTTTATTTTCAACTTTACAAACAGGCCAAACATGAACAACAGCTTTGACTCTTTAACCGCATTAAATGCCATTTCACCGGTCGATGGTCGTTACGGCAACAAAACCATAGCGCTGCGCAAAATTTTCAGTGAATTTGGTTTGATTCGTTTTCGTGTTGAAGTCGAAGTGCGTTGGTTGCAACAACTGAGTCGTCATACTGGCATTCCTGAAGTTCCCGCGTTTAGCCCCGCAACCAATCAATTTTTGGACAAGATCGTCAGCGGGTTTAATGAGCAAGATGCGCAAGCGATTAAAGATATCGAACGCACCACCAATCACGACGTCAAAGCGGTTGAATATTTTTTAAAGAAAAAATTTGTCGGCAATACAGAACTGGAAGCCGTATTGGAATTTGTTCACTTTGCCTGTACATCTGAAGACATCAACAATCTTTCCCACGGTTTGATGTTGCGTGAAGGCCGTGAAGTATTTTTGCAAGATGCCGAAGCAATCATTAAGGGTATAGTGAAACTGGCTCACGATTACGCAGATGTTCCCATGCTGTCACGTACACATGGACAAACTGCATCGCCCACCACAGTCGGCAAAGAAATGGCTAACGTCGCAGCGCGTTTGCGTCGTCAGGTTGAAGCAGTGAAAAAAGTTGAATTGCTCGGCAAGATCAATGGCGCTGTCGGCAACTACAATGCGCATCTTTCTGCTTACCCTGATATTGACTGGCAAGCCAATGCCCAAACTTTCGTAGAAAGTTTGGGATTAAGCTGGAACCCCTACACTACACAAATCGAACCACACGATTACATCGCCGAATTATTTGATGCGATTGCACGTTTCAATACTATTGTGATCGACTTCGACCGCGATATTTGGGGCTATATTTCTCTTGGCTATTTCAAGCAAAGAACTATTGCTGGCGAAGTGGGCTCATCCACTATGCCACACAAAGTTAACCCGATTGATTTTGAAAACTCCGAAGGTAATCTGGGCATAGCCAACGCAATCTTTGGTCACCTCGCTGAAAAATTACCTATTTCCCGCTGGCAACGCGACTTAACCGACTCAACCGTATTGCGCAACATGGGCGTTGGTTTTGGCTACAGTATGATCGCTTATGCATCCACACTCAAAGGCATGAGCAAACTGGAAATCAACCGCGCACGCCTCGCAGAAGATTTGGACAACGCCTGGGAAGTTCTCGCCGAACCCATTCAAACCGTGATGCGCCGTTACAACGTTGAAGAACCTTACGAAAAATTAAAAGCTTTAACACGCGGTCAGGCGATTACTCGCGAATTAATGCTGCAATTTGTCGAAACTTTGGAAATTCCTGAAGAGGCTAAAAAACTTCTGCGCGGATTAACACCTGCAAATTACATTGGTAATGCGGTTAAGCAGGCTAGGGATATTTAGTTTTTTAGTTCCCCCCTTTGAAAAAGGGGGGTTAGGGGGGATTTAAAATCTACAAATTAAAAAAAGTTGTAGATACATTCCAACACTTTAAATCCCTCCCCCCGCCTCCCTTTTTCAAAGTGAGGAGTCAGTATTCACTTCGCAAGAAACTTTTATAGGAACCATCATGCCCACTCCCCTCACCCACCTCGGCCAAATGCCCATCGAAGAATTCCTTCGCGATTATTGGC
>CBFGPN010000138.1:0-10676 GCA_965650675.1 uncultured Cellvibrio sp. | reverse complement strand
CGGCTGGAGTTGTAATGTACTTCCCAGTCAGTTTGAAAAAAGTTGGCTATATCTTCTTCAGTAAAAAAATCCGGCGCGCCGTGTGGGCCATAAATCACACGCAACTGCCATTGATTGTTGATTGCAGGAATTAATTTTTCATCAAGAGAAGTCAACTCAATCGATGGATTGGATTTTTCCACATCCAAACGCAACACATCACCAGCACGCAAGGCGCGGCCGTTGTGGCCACCGAATTGTCCCAGAGTGAATGTCGATTTTGAATTGAGATAGTCCGGGCATTGAATGCCGCCCGCAATACACAAATAACTTCTCGCACCTTTGTCGCTAATGCGGCCCAGTTGCAACACTTGTCCCGCATTAATGTGAATAATTTGATTGATAGTAATTGGGGTTCCATCCAATTTCGCGTCGATCATCGCACCGGTAATCACAGCTTTGGTGGCGCAACTGAATTTTAATGTTGGCCCTTGTAAAGTGATTTCCAAACCCGCTGCATTCGTATCATTTAGCAACAGTTGATTGCCCAAGCGGAATGATCGCGAATCAAACGCGCCTGATGGCGGTACACCTACTTGCCAATAACCGGTGCGGCCGGGGAAATCCTGAATAGTCGTTTGGGTGCCGCCTTGAATCACATCAATGCGCGCAGGTTGATACACAAAATGATTTAAATAACGCGTGGTGATTTTGGCATCAACAAAAGTTTGATCTTTGAGTAAATCCTGTAAATAACCCAGATTGGTTTCGATACCATAAAGGCGAGAACTCTTAAGCGCTGATTGCATGCTGCTGATGGCTTGTTCACGATTGCTTTCGTGCACAATAATTTTTGCGAGCATGGGGTCAAAAAATGCAGGCACCTCAATGCCGGAACTGATCCAATGATCGATTCGCAAATTGTTATGAGTTTCGGGAAATTCTACCTGGCTCAATAAACCGGCACAGGGTTGAAAGTTTAGTGCGGGATCTTCAGCGTATACACGCACTTGAATTGCGTGACCTTGAGGTGATAACTGGCTGCGAAGTTGATCAAGAAGCGGTAATTCATTTGCTGCTTGTTTCAGCATCCACTCGACCAAATCCACCGAATAGACTTCTTCAGTTACACCGTGTTCAACTTGCAGGCGTGTATTGACTTCCAGAAAATAAAATTGGTTTTCCAATGAATCGTAAATAAATTCAACTGTGCCTGCGTTACGATAATTTACTGATGCCAATAAATTTTCAGCCACTTTTTGCATTTCATGGCGTTGCTTATCCGGCAGATTGGGGGCGGGGCACTCTTCAACTACTTTTTGATTTCGACGTTGGCTTGAACAATCACGCTCGCCTACAGCTAATGCTCGGCCTTTGCCGTCACCAAAAATTTGCACTTCGATATGGCGTGCTGCGGCAATAAATTTTTCGAGGAAGACACCATCGTCGGCAAAATTATTTTTGCCCAGGCGTTTGACTGAATCGAAACCTTTAATTAAATCCTCTTCTGTGTGGCAAAGTTGCATACCAATGCCACCGCCACCTGCGGTGCTTTTTAGCATCACCGGGTAGCCGATTTTGTTGGCGAAAAATTTGGCATCCTCCAGGTTTTTTAACAGATCAGTACCAGGGCAGAGTGGCACGCCCGCAGCTTGAGCTAATTCGCGCGCTTTGTGTTTCAAACCGAATATTTGCATTTGTTCAACGGTTGGCCCAACAAAGACTATGCCTGCTGCTTCGCAGGCTGCGACAAACTCTGCATTTTCACTGAGAAAACCGTAACCGGGATGAATAGCTTGTGCGCCGGTTTTTTTGGCAATCTCGATAATTTTTTGTTTATCCAGATAGGTTTTGGCCGCTGCGCCTTCACCTAATGACCAGGCTTCGTCTGCCAATGAAACATGCAATGAATCACGATCCGCTTCTGAATAAACGGCAACTGATTGGATATTGAGTTTTTTAAGTGTGCGAATAATGCGTGTTGCGATTGCACCACGGTTGGCGATTAATACTTTGGTAAACATGCTGGGCTCCGACAGGTCGTCCTGTTGGTGTTATTACGACAGTGGTCGTCCACTGAAGATATTTATTTCCCTCACCCTAACCCTCTCCCAGAGGGAGAGGGAATTGAATCGACTTCGCAGTTAATTCAGTAGGGAGTTTATCCCCTCTCCCTCTGGGAGAGGGCCAGGGTGAGGGCTTAATTCCAAACAATCACCTCAATCGGCGTCGGATTATAGCCATTACACGGATTATTCAATTGCGGGCAATTGGAAATCAACATGACTATATCCATTTCCGCTTTTAATTCAACATATTTTCCCGGCGCTGAAATACCATCGGCAAAGGTTAATCCACCTTCCGGTGTCACCGGCACATTCATAAAGAAATTAATATTGTGGGTGATATCGCGTTTGCTAATGCCGAATTCCGGGTGCTCGGCGATGGCGAGCATCCAGCTGTCACGGCAGGCGTGCATGCAGCGTTTTTCCAAACTGTAACGCACAGTGTTGCTTTCGGTTGCGCAAGCACCTCCCAAAGTGTCGTGGCGACCGCAGGTGTCGGCGACTATAGTGAGCAATGTATTTTGTGCATTGGAAATTAATTTCGTACCGCCACTTAAATACAAATTACCCTGCGCACGCACTGTATCCATCGCACTGTAACGTTCGCTGGGATCTTTGGCGTTGTAAAACAACACGTCAGCCGCTTGATTGCCTTCAAGATCAACTATGCGAAAGGTTTGGCCCTGTTTGATTTCTTTTAAAAAATAATCGCCCGCCGCAACGGTAAAACGTGCATGGGCATTTTCCGGTTTTAAATGACTTTCAATTAATGGCATAAATAATCCTCGATACTATTTCTCTACGGCTCGCCATGCCTGTTCTCTACTGCTCCGTCATGCCTGCGAAGGCAGGCATCCAGTTTTTGATTGTTGTGGATACCTGCCTTCGCAGGTATGACGTACTAATAAATAATTAAACCTTTCCCAAATAATAAAGCTGATTATTCTGAAAACCGCGCTGATTTTCCGGGCGGAAATTTTTGCAGTAATCATCATCACTAACCGGATCAGCTTCACCCAATTCAATTTGTACGGGTTTGAATGGGTAATCTTTTTCGGTGCTGAGCGGATGTGGGCATGCGTGCATGAGCACCAGCGTATCCATTTCGAAACGCAAGGTGACATTATTGCCAGCGGCTTGTGCGGATTTATCCAGCGAAATATTGCCAGTGTTATCCGCCATCACTTTACTGAACCAGTTGATATTAGCCGCCATATCCGCGCGACCCAAACCGTATTTGGCGAGTTCTACCAAAAATGCATCGTAACCATTTTGCAGCCATTGATTGCGATCTTGTTGATAGTTTCTTTTCCCCCAACGTGCGGCAACTTGATCGGCATTGCTATTGCCGCAAATAGTGTCATGCCAACAACCATCGGAATTTTTGGAATGCTCATCAACAATCGACGCAAAAATGCGGCCCATATCCGAATACAAACAATTGCCTTTTTGCAATTTGAATGTGTGTTGGCATTTGAGTGTGTCGGGTGCGTTATAGCGTTCCAACAAATTGCGTGGGTTGTAAAACAACATTGCCAAATTGGCGCCGCCTTCTATATCGGTAATTTTCATTAAACTGCCACGACGCAATTCGAGCGACCAATGGCCGTTGCCCGGTAATTGAGTGGTGTACACAATGCGACTCATACACTGGGTTCCTGTTCTTTTTTCATAATGGATTCAATTTCAGTTGGAATAGCATTTCGCGATTCGCCGAGAGCCAAATCATAGGTGATGCCAGCACCATAAGCATTGGGCGCCTGTGGATCATGACGTAATTTATCAAACACCCACAGGCGAGTGCCGAGATAAAAACCTTCACGTAAATCGTGCGTCACCATAAATACGGTGAGTTGATGTTCTTTCCACAAACGCAAAATTAATTGATGCATATCGGCGCGAATACCGGGGTCGAGTGCACCAAAAGGTTCATCCAATAATAAAACACGCGGTTGGCGAATTAGCGCTTGAGCAATCGCCAAGCGTTGTCGCATACCACCGGATAACTCGTGCGGATATTTTTTCAATGCTTGCGATAATCCCACGGAATTTAATAAATGTCTGGCCCTTTCTTCGACAACTTTTCTGGATTTTCCAAATAATTTTCCGAGTAAGGGAGATTGTTCGAATTCGCAAGCAATAATTACATTGTTCAAAACGTTTAAATGCGGAAATACAGAATATTGTTGAAAGACTATGCCACGTGATTGGTCGGGTTCTGGTGGAATAGGTTTGCCATCCAACAATAATTTACCGGATGTTGGTGTTTCCATTCCCAATAGCATTTTTAAAAATGTACTTTTTCCACAACCGGATGTGCCGAGTAAAGTTACAAACTCACCGGCTTTTACACTGACATTAATGCGTTCCAGTACTACATTGTCACCGTATTTTTTCCAGAGATTCATTGCCTGGATAAAGGGAGTATCAGCCATTATTTGTTACCTTCTTGATGATTCCATGCAAAACATTTCCTGCTTAATAACGCCAGTAATTGATCAATCACAAAGGCAAGCAACGTAATCCAGGCTACGTAGGGCAGAATAATATCCATGGACATATAACGGCGTACCAGAAAAATGCGATAACCCAAACCATCGGTTGAGGCAATGGCTTCAGCAGCAATTAAAAACAGCCAGCCAGCACCCAGTGATAATCGAACGGCTGAAATTAAATTGGGCGTTAACTGCGGAATATAGACTCGCAGTAATACTTGCCATGTTGATGCACCCAGTGTCTGGGCTTTGATAATTTGCTCGCGTGGAATTTTTTGTGCAGCCTGTTGAATATCGCGTGCGATAAAGGGTGCAACACCAATAATAATCAGGGCCACTTTGGACAGCTCACCTAACCCAAACACAATAAATAATACGGGTAGCAGTGCCATAGGTGGAATCAGTGAGATCACTGTCATAAAGGGCGACATAGGTGCGTTGAATAAAGGCAAGCTGCCGCTAATCAAACCGTAAATAAATCCAATCACGGCAGCAATAAAAATTCCGGTTAATAATCTTTGCAGGCTACTGAAGGTGTCCTGCCAAAATAAATATTCTCCTGTCCGCTTGCTGGGTTCCAGAGCCAGATTATTAATGGCTTCACCCATTTGCATAAAACTGGGCAGCAATTTGTCTTTTGCGTTTTCTGCCAGACGTGCATCTGATGCAAACACATAAACAAAAAACAAAATAATAAACGGCAAAAGTGCCAAAAATATTTTGGTGGGTTTTGTGGGTGTCAGGTTGAGTAGTCGTTTCATACTGGAGTCTGCAATTGGCTTACAGTTCCCTCACCCTAGCCCTCTCCCGGGGGGAGAGGGGACTAGTTCCTCCCCCTTGCGAAGGGGGGGTTAGGAGGGGGTTTGTTTACAACTTTCCATCCGCCGCCATTTGCATATAAGTCGGATCGAAACGCAATTTAATATTTCCTTTATCGCCATAAACACCTTTCGGCCCTTCTATTCCGATAAATTTTGCATCAGGTGCGCCTTCACCCAGCAAGCCGTGGCTGAAAGAAAATTCGGCAACTTTTTGCATGGTGGATAACAAAACATCACTCTTCACAAATTCAACAGCTGATGCCGCTGTGTAAAACATTTTGGTGCTGGCGAGTTGTGATTCGAATCCGGCGAGATCAGTTCCTGATGCAGTGGCCATGGAAGTTTTGGCAGCTATGGCATTTTTATCTGATCCACTCATGGTTGACATAATTTCATACCATGCACCAACCAATGCTTTTCCAAGAGCAGGATTTTTCTTTAAAGTTTCGGTGTTCACTATCATCAGATCCATGATTTCACCAGGGATTTGTGATGAATCAAAAACTTTGGTGCTGTTGGGGTGCGTTAAAATTTCGCTGAGCAGCGGGTTCCAGGTGACAACAGAAGTGACATCTTTGGTGCCGTAAACGGCGACCATATCGGCATCGGATGTATTGACGACTTTTACATCAGATTCTTTCATGCCGACAGTTTCCAATGCGCGTGCGAGTAGATAATGAGACACACTTAATTCAACCAAATTGACATTTTGTCCTTTGATTTCTTTCAAACTTTTTTTGCCTTTTAATACTACGCCATCGTTACCGTTGGAAAAGTCACCCATAATTAACGCAGTTGAATCAACACCACCAGCGGCGGGAATGGTCAGGGCATCCATGTTAGTCATGACGCAGCCATCAAATTGTCCAGCTGTGTATTGGTTGATGGACTCAACATAATCATTGATTTGAACTACATCAATTTCGATGCCGTATTTTTTCGCCCATTTATCGACAATTTTTTTCTCGTCAGCATAGCCCCATGGCATCCAACCGACATAAATCGACCAACAGACTTTGAAAGGTTCTGCCGCAGAAGCGATACTGGCAGTGAATGAAAGCGCAAGCGCGAGAGAAATTTTCTTGAGACGTGATTGAAACAGCATGAACAACCTCCAAGGTAAAAAATTACACCGGCATATGGGAGCACTCTGGCGATTAGGCCAATCAATCTCCCGGGCTTTTATCCCGCCGTGTAACCTTCATTAACCAGAGGCTATGACTTGAAGGTCGAAAGCTCTCGGACCAGACATTGCCTAAACAATCGGAACCCTAGCTCTCTATTACAGTTTGTAGAAACAAAAACTCAGTTTGTAAAAACAAATTGCTTAATACCTAAAACCACCCAGAGTGCGAATCAGTTATTACCTATCCGCTACTGCAATTGCAGCGCCAAGTTGCCAATTGGCTTGTGTTGCAGTGATTTTCAAAGAGTGGCTCTTGAGGGTATCTATAATTTCGCACCCAATTGATGCCACATGAAAACTTTCGTGCATTAAATTGGGGCAAATGTTGTGGCATTTCAATCATGAATTGGGTTTTGCCACAGTTTCATCTGACAGTGTTTTCCGAAATTCAGGATCATACAATTCTCGTGTATCGAATCCGGAGATTTCATATTTACTGAATAGTCCCAAAGTCAGCCAGGCTACCCAATTAATTTTACCGTCGTTGTACATGTAGCGGTCATCAAAAGTACCATCAGTCTTGATTGCCGGATAATCGGGATAATTCAATTTTAAAATGTCCAGCATTTCGTTTGCCTGGGCAGGCATTTTCAACAGTCTGTAACCCTGTACCATCACGGCGAGGGCATCAGGAATTGCAGGAGTTTGAGGATAGTTTTCAAGTACGTAACGTCCGCGGGCTGTGGCTGCAACATAGGCTCCGCGTTTGAAATAATAATTGGCGACGTGAATTTCATTGCGTGCCAGACGGTTGCGTAAATGCAACATGCGTTTTTTGGCATCAACTGCATAGGGGCTATCCGGAAAACGATTGAGTAATTGTGTGAAGTAACCCAATGACTCTCTTGCAGCACCAGGGTCACGTTTTGAAATATCAACGGGCATAACCCGATCAAGAATGCCGGAATCCTTGGTGAATGAACTCATGCCTAACATATAATAGGCGTAGTCCACATTTCGATGCTGTGGGTGCAGGCGAATAAATCGATTGGCTGTCGCGATGGCTGCATCAGGTTCACCCGATTGGTAATGGGCGTAAATTAATTCCAGTTGTGATTGTTCTGCATAGGTGCCAAAAGGAAAATTCTCTTCCATAGTGTTGAGATTTTTGATGGCGGTTTCCCACTGGCTTCGTTCCAGCTGTTCATTAATTGCTTCGTAAAGATCGGCTTCTGTGGTGTATTCTTCTTTCTTGGATGAGCAGCCACAAAGACTGATAATGGCAACAAGCAGAAGATAGGCTGAAACTCGCATAGGTTAACTCTTATAGTCGGAAAACGTGTCAGAAAGCAGGCGCGGTATTTAAACACAGAGATTGAAGGACTCCAACGGAGAATCCCAAATTTTATACAACCCCCTATAACACTGTTCTGATGAAACAGAACTGACAAAGGTTTTTGCATGAAAGATGTTTATCAATTAAGCGCTCAGGTTCCCGTCACCATGAGTGGTATGCGCTTCGACCAGGTGGCGTCCGAGTTGTTCCCTGACTTTTCACGGTCGCGCTTGCAGTCCTGGATTAAAGATGGGCAGCTCAAGTTGGATGGCCGGATCGCCAAACCCAAAGACAAAATTATCGGCGGCGAGACCTTGTCACTGGATGCTGAATTGGAAGCCCAGGGTGAATGGGAAGCCGAAGAGATTGATCTGGATATCGTCTACGAAGATGAAGATTTACTGGTGATTAACAAGCAAGCCGGTTTGGTTGTACACCCGGCAGCGGGCAATTACACCGGTACTTTGGTCAATGCCTTGTTGCATCATGTTCCCGATCTGGTGAATTTGCCGCGTGCGGGGATTGTGCATCGACTGGATAAAGAGACAACCGGCTTGATGGTCGTTGCCAAAACGCTGGAAGCCCACACTGATCTGGTCGCCCAACTTGCTGACAGAACGGTCAGTCGTGAATATCAAGCCATAGCAGTGGGTGCTATGACCGGTGGGGGAACAGTCAATGCACCCATGGGGCGCCACCCTATGCAACGTAAATTAATGGCCGTGTTGAGTGCTGGTGGAAAGCGCGCTGTTACCCATTACCGGGTCATCAAGCGTTATCCGCAACACACACATATCAAGGTCAATCTGGAAACCGGGCGAACCCATCAAATTCGTGTGCATATGGCGCATATAGGTTTTCCGTTGGTTGGTGACCAAACCTACGGCAATCGTTTCAGAATCCCCAAAGGCGCCAACCAACATTTGGTTGATACCTTGAAAAATTTCCCCCGGCAGGCCCTGCACGCTGCCCGCTTGGGATTGGAGCATCCCGGCACAGGTGAATATGTTGAATGGACTGCACCCTTGCCCGAAGACTTTCAAAATTTGGTGGATGCATTGGATAAGGGATATATACACGAGGAAGAGCGGTGATTATCACTCCCGACTGGCCTGCTCCAACTAACATCCGTTCCGTAATTACCTGTCGCGATGGTGGCGTGAGCCAGGGTATTTATCGCAGTTGGAATATGGGTACTCATGTGAAGGATGATCCTGCTGCGGTTGATGCCAATCGAAAAAAATTAATTGAACAATCAGGTTTGCAAAAAACGCCGCAATGGTTGGAGCAAATTCACGGCAATAAAGTGGTTGAGGCACAAGCCGATGGCCGGGTGAGAACAGCCGACGCCTGTTTTTCCCGTGAAAAAGGGTTGGCTTGTGTAGTGATGACAGCGGATTGTTTGCCGGTATTGATTTGCGATAAACAAGGCACGCAAGTTGCCGCTGTGCATTGCGGTTGGCGTAGCCTGGCGCAATCGATTTTGGAAAAAACCATCGCCACTTTTAATTCATCTAATTCATCACCAGCAGACTTGCTCGTTTATTTGGGCCCTGCGATTTCCCGTGCACATTTTGAAGTGGGTATGGATGTACTCGAAGCTTTTTTTGAATCTTCACGCTCCACGCAACACACAGAACAAATTGCCGCCGCTTTTTCGCCCGGTAAACGACCATTGCATTTTTATGCCGATATTTATGCATTAGCTCGCGCTGAATTGGATTCACTGGGCGTCAAAAATATATATGGCGGTGGAGCCTGTACATTTAGTGAAGCAGAGACTTATTATTCCTACCGCCGCGATGGAGTCACTGGTCGCATGGCGAGTTTGATTTGGTTTAATTAAACCCCGGTCCTTCCAAAGGAAAAAAGTTATGAATCTTGAACAAATCGAAAAGCTGAACGAATTGAAAGAAAAAGGCATGATTACAGAGGAAGAGTTTCTGCGTGCCAAAGAAAAAATTCTGGCGGGTGAGCCTGTGAATCCTGCGCCGGAGGCTGCGTCCAATCCTGTTCCAGCGCCCAAACCTATTGAAATCAAAACCAATAATTACGACTACGCCATGATGATGCATCTTGCTCAATTTGCATCAATCCTGATTCCTTTGTTGGGATTGATTATTCCTTTGGTGATGTGGCAATCGCGTAAAAATGACGACGACTATATCGATCAACAAGGCAAAGTGGTGATGAATTGGGCACTGAGTTCACTGATTTACGCCATAGTCAGTTGGATTTTGGTATTCATATTGGTTGGATTTGTGTTGTTATTTGCTTTGTTTGTTTGCTCGATCATTTTCATCATTATGGGTTCGATTAATGCCAACAAAGGTGTAGTGAAAAACTACCCATTGAGTATCAAGTTTTTTCAGGTGAATGAAACGGCCTAGTCTTTAAACATTCAACAAAAGATTTGATTCAAAACAAATAAATACCAGCGGGCGGCCATTGCCCGCTTGAAATCACTCCGCTCGCCCCCACGTTTGGTTTAACTTGAAGTTCAACAACATCAAAAGGTAAATCATGCGTCTTGATCGATTGACTACACAATTGCAAACCGCCTTATCGGATGCCCAGTCATTAGCTTTGGGGCAGGATCACTCGCAGCTTGAGCCAGCGCATTTGTTGCTGGCGATGTTGGATCAAAAAGGTGCGGGCAGCGTGCGTCTGTTATTGAACCAGGCTGGTTTTGATGTGACAGGATTACGCACAGCATTAATCCAGCAATTGGAGAATTTTCCACGTATTAAAAATCCTACGGGTGACATTAACGCATCACCTGAATTGGGAAAATTATTAAATCTTGCTGATCGTCACGCGCAAAAAATTGGCGATAAATTTGTTTCCAGCGAT
>CBFGPN010000137.1:0-10971 GCA_965650675.1 uncultured Cellvibrio sp. | reverse complement strand
CCCGAACAAATTCGCAAAGGTTTGTGCGAACAGCGCTATGGTGATTTGACTGATTGGTTAGCATCGCTGGCAAAATTGCCAGATGTTAAAACACACAATATTATTCTGGATGCTGAAGTTAAAATCGGCGAAACCAATGATTGTGATGAAACCACTCGCAATCAAATCAAAACTGCGCTGCAAGAATTAATTCCCTGGCGTAAAGGCCCCTACACTATTCACGATATTTATATAGATACTGAATGGCGCTCTGATTGGAAATGGGATCGTGTATTGCCACATTTAGCTCCGCTAAAAGATAAATTTATTTTGGATGTCGGCTGCGGCAATGGTTATCACTGTTGGCGCATGCTGGGTGCAGGTGCCAATCGCGTTATTGGTATTGACCCCTCACCGCGTTTTATTGTGCAGTTTCATATGATCAAACATTTTGCAGGCGAAAATTTTCCAATTGATGTTTTACCAATCGGCATTGAAGACTTACCCGAAAAAATGCAAGCCTTTGACAGCGTATTTTCCATGGGTGTTTTTTATCACCGCCGATCACCTATGGATCATCTACAAGAATTAAAAAATGCATTGAAACCCGGAGGACAATTAATTCTGGAGACTCTGGTTATCGAAGGTAAACTGGGTGATGTCTTGGTACCTGAAGACCGCTACGCCAAAATGAATAACGTCTGGTTCCTTCCAAGCTGCGATACCTTATTAAGTTGGATGAAAAAGATCGGTTTTAAAAATTCACGCTTGGTTGACATTTGCCCAACAACTACCGAAGAACAGCGCATGACCGAGTGGATGAAATTTCATTCACTTGCAGAATTTCTTGATCCACAAAATCCCAATCTGACTGCTGAAGGTCACCCTGCCCCCATTCGCGCGGTGTTTGTTGCGGAGAATTAAAATAAATCACGTAGGGCGGGTCAAGGCCGCGTTTGAAATATTCGCAAGAACACGCGGGTCTTGACCCGCCCTACGAATATTTTGTGCCAATTATATTTTGGTGATGAAAATCAACACTTCACTCATTAATTGATTAATTGTTTCAAAATGATGTTTTCCATCCTGCACCATTTTATCAACAGATTGTACAAATTCACCTTCAACAATTTCATTGGCACAATGAACTGAAATATCGTTTAACGATTCCGGTGTGGTTTCCAAATGAAATTGCAAACCGATAACATTGTGACCAACTTGAAATGCCTGATTTGTACAAGCCTGACTTGATGCCAATAAACTAGCCTGTTTTGGCAAATCAAAGGTTTCACCATGCCAGTGAAAAACAGTAACTGATGGTGGAAATTGAAAGTATGTGAGATCGGTTGATCTTGCGGTTATCGGAAACCAACCAATTTCTTTTTGTGTATTGGGATAAATTTTTGAACCCATTACATTAGCGATCATCTGCGCACCCAGGCAAATACCCAATACCGGTTTACCTGCATCAATCGCTGCTTTTACGAATTGCTTTTCTGCAATCAACCAAGGCAATTCTTTTTCATCATTCACACTCATGGGGCCACCCATGATGATCAATAAATCAATTTCATTTACATCAGGAAATAGTGCAGATTCAAAAAGACGAGTCGAGCTTATCTGATAGCCATGTGACAACAACCAGTTTTCTATACTACCCAAACCTTCAAAAGCAACATGCTGTAAATAATGTGCGCGCATAAATCAACCTCAATACGAATTAATACGACAAGCTTACTAATTGCGAATTAATAAATCTATCAATTATGCGCATAAATCGACATCAGCAGAGCAATATTTACAATGTCATTTTTTTAACGAAATCACTCATTGAAATACTAATATGATGAGATATAGTGGCGCAGGCGTTGATCATAAACTTTAAACAAGCAAGTTATAAACCACAGGTAATCAAACATGGCTAAAAAACTCACTATTTCAATATCCGAATACGATAGTGATATTAAGGAAATCGCCATCCCTGCGTTGCAAGGTGGATTGGATGTCACGTTAAAAAAATATTCGACACTGCCGGATTTAGGTACCTACGAAGGCGACAGCAAATATCCCCTGACACTGCTTGGCCACGCAAATGCCCTGACTTTTAAAACGGGAATTGGTTTGGGCGATAGAGTTGATGGCAAAACGGTTGCTGATAATTTAATTGCAAAAAATCTAAAAGCTAACACTTTCCCTTTTTGTTTGATTGCAGGCTGCAGTGGCGCAGCGGATAAAAAAGCCGGACTTTATATTACCATTGGCAACATCCTCAAAATTCCTGTAGTCGCTTCAAGCACCAATATTAAAATTAGCAGAGCCGGCGAAGAACTTCACCTTACTCCGCAAAGCTCCGGTGTTTGGCGAGTTTACTTTCCCGATTCTGAAGAACGCTACGAATTGACTACTGGCCGATGTGAAGCTATCAGAGCAATACTGGATAAACAGGAATTTAAATGCAAGACTGGTGTTGCCTGATACTCATAAATAAAAAATATTCTGTATAGTACAAAAGAATTTTTTATACCATACAGGATATTGGTTATGAAAATAAAATTGATAAATCCACATCAATTTCATTCACTGTAAATGACCTCTTCATAGGCTTCGTATAGTAATTCTGACTGTTCTTCGGTTAACTCTAACGAAAACGGAAATTCAGCCCACAAAGCGCCAAAGTAACATTCCAAATAATCCTGCCCATCCATACGTGCAATTTCACGAGCTTCGACCAATGCTTTTTTAACCAGGGCAGTGACTTTTTCTTGATCAGGAAATGCTTTTGGCAAAGCCTTTTCCAGTTTTTCCATAATTTTTTCTGTCGCGGCCATAGGATCCTTGACTCGTTTCATAGGCTTCACCGAAGGATCAAGCCCTTGCAAACCTTTTTGCACAAACTCATCATTTGCAAACATAGGCAAAACCGATTCAACATAGTCAGCATGCTGTTCTTTCCATGCAAGCACCTCCTTCAGCACAGCTCTGGATTTTCCAAAACTGATAATTAATCGAACTGTATATGGGTGTTTAATTTTTCCAAGAGTTTCTATGTAACCAAGCATTCTGGCTTTGGAAATTCCATCGAGCAACCAACTCATGTCAGCATCAATTAGTTTATCCATACCTTCCAGATACATGGCTCGTTGGTCAAGATAAGCCACACCATATTTTTCAAAATTCTTCCAACGAACCGTCGCAGTTACCGTTAGCCCACTCATAAACCAGGGTCCTTCAGCTGAAGAATATTCTTCGAGAGGTAGATTGATTGGTTTGTCAGGCAAATAAGCAAGGTGTTTACTGAGTCGTGTATTTTCAGGGCGTGAAGCAATCAGCTTATCAATCTTTTTTTGCAATTGTATACGAGCATCGTCGCTCATACGTAACATTAAAAATCCTAGAACTTTCAATGCAATGCGTGTGTGGCCATCTTTCTCTTGCTTGCCATTCCATTGTTTTTCAGTATACGCAGCCAGTCGTTCAACTATGGCGCCAGCCAAAGCTTCGGCTCCGATAAAATGCTCCAGAGTATAAAATGCTGGTGGCGCTTGCCATCCTGAATAAACATCATCACCCGGCATAAATTCATCAAGCATTATCCGAGCAGTTTCGAGCGTAGGAGTTTTGTCTTCCAGCTTAAGAAATTTTTTCCATTTCTTTTCAAATTTCGGTTTTAATATTTTGTCGTAACCTGGATCGGTCGGATATGTATGTACATAGGCAATCGCAACCTTGGTTGGCCATATAATCTCGTAAACTGGATCAATCGAACTCTGTGCGGCTATGGCTTTTTCTTCCCACTTTTTATTATCTTTGTGCGCATCATCCAGCAATACCAACTCAGGGTAACCTTGATCAAATAACTCCAGATCACTCTCATCAAATGTTTTAAAGGAAGGATGACGTTTGGAGGTTGCAAATTTTGATACTGGAGGCAACCGGCGCAGCGCTATAGATTGTGGTTTTTCCTGTGTTTTCGCATCCACTTTTTTTGCTGCAGATTTTTTTGGTAATGAATCAGCATTAGTCAATGAGCCTATTTCAACATAGCCTTTTTTCAATTTTTCATTCAGTACTTTAGTCGCTTCTTTTAAACAAGCCTCCTGGGAGTCAAACGTTTTGGTATTGGAAGTACCTGCAGTACCTGACTTTCCATAAGTGACTGTAAAGGATTTTCCAGAAACTTCGATATTCCAGAACTTGTTTGATGTGCCATTCTGGTAATGTAAGTCTTTCTTCATTTTTATTGACTCCAACTTATTAATAATTCACTTAAATAATCACTCAAATACTATTTTTCGTTAATTTCCGGAAAAACAAACACCGTTCTCGCTGACTTTTCAGAAATCTTTTGATATTTCGCATAGGCTTTGGAAGCATCAGCAGCTACTTTTTCTTTATCAGAGTTATCAAACCAACTGCTAATTGCCGCCTCCAAACTATAGGCTTCTGGCGCCATAAAACTGCGGGTTGTCAGCAATAAGGATGTCGGCGAATCGATCAGGGTTTTAAAATATTCGTGACTTTTACAGGCAAGAATAATTGCTCCACGAGCTAATTGATCATCAGGATTTTTTTCTAATTCCGGCGGATAAAAATCCATTAAACCATTGTGCCCCACATAAGCAATTACATGCGCATCTCGCCCCACAGAAATTTCTGTTTGATCTGCTGTGACTGTTTGTGAATGATTGCCCTGAGCAATTTTCAGAAATTGTTCGGTGGCCGCCGCTATTTCCCTGCCCCGCCAGGCTTCTGCAAATACATAAGCCGTTACTTTTTTGCCCTTGCGAATAATCTCGCGCTTGAATAGTGCTTGATCCAATACTTTCGGATTCTCCGATGCTGCCAGTGAAATAGTTTTCCAATCAGGCGATCGCCGAAAAAATGTTTTCACACCATAACCCGCGCCCCAGTACAAATTATTATTCGGATCATCGCCATTACCTATGGCCTTCGGTACGGGAACAATACCTTGGTATTCATTATCACAAAGCGCAACTATCACATGCGCGACCAATGGTTTATCTGACACCGAATCCGCATCCATGCGTTCGATACTGGATAGAACATTATTTGCCATTGAAATCTTGGTGAAACAGAGAGTCGCAAACAACAGTAATTTGATGATGTTATTTTTCATGTGATCACCCAAGGTGTTTCAGAACATCGGAGGCAGACTTCTTGAAGCCTTGGCAGGCTGGTGGAAATCAGCCACGGATAAAATCGCTATTCATCGCCAGCTCTTCAAGTGGATGAATCCCTTGCGGCAAGCGGCGAATGGGGCAGCGCTCTCTTAGCGCAAGCAGCATGGCGAGGAAGTCCAAGGATTCATCGACATTAGCCTGCGGCATCTTGAAACTGTTAAATCGAAACAGGGGTACAGCGCTGGAAGGTAAATCAGCTGCCACACGCAGAGCTTCATCATCCAGGTAGACCTGCTCTGGGTACTGCTGCCCAAGGCGCACAAGCAATTCTTGCTCTGGCTCCATAGGCTTTTTGAATTGGGCCAGAAGTTTTCCCTTGAGCCCTTCAGTATTAACTCGTGCAATGGCGGTGATACCCAGCTCAGGCAATTCAATTGACTGCCCTACTTCAAGATTATTGATCTGATCTTCATCAACCAGAACTTCCCTTCCCGTAACCCATACACCGCGATCCGGACTCACTCGATACAGATTGCGAGTAAGCTGGGAGTCCCCAAGTCCGATCTCCAGTGCTTGAATAATCAGGGTATCTGCATGGTCCGGTGCGACAAATCCGGTGATGCTCATACCCCCGTAAAAAACATTCATGTTGCCCCAAAGAGGTAACTCGTAGTCTGCCAACAAGTTGTTTACGCGAAGCGGGGTCAAGGCTTTAAAGCGCGGAATAGCCAGGGGCTCAACCTCGGCTAGTACAGCTTTTATTTTGGCCGGTATTTTCTCGAGCCGTTTGAGCAGCTTCATCACATTCAATGCTCGTGGGTCGCCCTCGGCAGCCTGTGCTTCCAGCCAGCCAAGACTTTCCGGATGTCGCTCAAGCCAGGTCATGAAGTCTTTGGCTCCCAATCGCAGGGCGATTTCAGCCGCTTTATCGCCGCCAATTTCCAACAGGCAAGTCTTGGCCCAGCCGCAGCGCCTGTAGCCATCTTCACTGGGGCGGGTTGTACCATCTTCACCAATCAAATCATCAATCAAGGGCAGGATGCCGTCCCCGTAACGATCATAAAAATCGATGTTATCGTCATTGCCTCGGGGGGACATATCCCAAGCCAGTCCGCGGCTGACGGCCAGGAATTCCTCGGAGTTCTCCAGTGAACAGAGGGCGGCCCATGTCAGATCAGAGTCCCACACCCAAACATCATTGATGTCGCGCCCTTTGCCCTTCTCAAATATCTTCAGTCCCTTAAGTATCTGGCGAGCCCGCTCTAATGGCATGAGCCCGCGAGCATCTGTATCGTCGATTCCGGCATTGTCTATGGCAAGCAGCAGTGATCCGGTGGTGCGATGAATAGTCATTGTTGTTTCTCCTTATCTTTATTTTGAGAATAGTTTGAGTGAGCTGATCAATTATTGGTTTTGCCAAACAATATCCCAACAATTTATGGATTTCACGGCAGAAATCCTGAAAAATTATGAAATCTTGTGAAAAATGATAAAAAACTGACAAACAGACCATGCCATACAAACTTGATCATCTTTTATTGAACCCGGAAGCTGTGACGCTGGTGGATACTGAAACCAACCAGTTGGTCTCTGATGACGAAAAATTAATCGCTGCACTAACGCTGCTTGCATCCCGCTATCCCAATACCGTCACCAAAGATGAACTTATGGCTGTCATCTGGCCAAAACAAATTCTGACGGAGTGGTCACTCACGCGGTTTATTGCTGATGCAAGAAAATTATTGGGGACAAGACATCACATAAAAACTGTTCACGGGCGGGGTTATCGTTATGTATTTCCGGTGAAAGAAATTGGTGATGCTGAGCTGCTTACACAAAGCTCTGCCACAATTGAAACCAATCATTACCCGGTATCAACATCAATACCCAAGGGGAAAATTCACCCGTCTGTTATTTACGGCCTTTGTTTTCTGGTGACAGGATTATTTTTATTCGTCTTTTATTTGACCAAACCTTCATTTCTTTTGCCTGAAGATCTCACTGACCCGGTGGTAGCCATATTGCCTGCCAATATTGAAAATGGTCATCCGGCCTGGCGACTGGGTATTCCGGCATTCATAACCAGACGCCTTTCCGGGTTTTCAATTGCGACTACTCATTCCAGATTGGTAAACAGTCAATTTGAAGAATGGCACAAGCAACACCCGGATCAACAACTGGAGTCAAAAGATGTTAAACAATTCTGTGCGGACATAGGTTGTGATCAACTGGTGTTGATACATCAGCAATCCAAGCCCAATCAAACGCAGATTTATTACCAAATAATAACCGCCTATGATAATAAAACATCAAAAGTTTTCAGCGGCCAGAATTTACATCAGACACTGCAAACCTTATGGGAGGATTTAAAAACACATGTTGTGAAAAAAGAAAATGACGTGATTTTTGAGCTGGAATTGCAAAACAGTTTTATTACAGAAACTTTTATAGAGGCCCTGGGATATTTGGTTGCAGATGACACACCACCTGCAAAAATGTTGTTAGGTCAAATTCAAAAACAACATCCTGATTTTTCAATGACTGCGTTGGAAACGGCCAAATTTAATCTCAATTTAAATATTGATACATCGAAATCAACATTACAAACCATAACACCTAAAAATAAATATGAACTATTCATCTTTCATATTTTACAAACACAGATAAATTTAAAACAACTAAATAACAACCAGGCAATAGCACATGCCACCGAAGCCATTTCAATTTCATCATCCTTAAAGTCAGAAGACTTATCCGCTATTAGTTTGGTCAATATGGGAATAAGCAAGATGGCTTTACAACAGCCAGCGATGGATGAATTTAAAAAAGCCGAAACAATTTTCTCATCCCGAAAAGATTATTACTCACTCGCTGTAACCCGTTTATGCATGGCGGACACACTTGATTTGATCGGTGAACCCAACCAGGCAAACCGCTTAAGAAACGACACCCGATTATTTTTTAATAAATTCCATCTTTCGAACACCCTGAGTTGCCAAATTCAATTACTCACTTATTAAGCATTTTCCAACCCGTTAATTATCTCGCATTCCAATTTAGCTCATAAAATATGGCGCATTTATTTTCACAAAATAAAAAATTTAACCATCACAAATAAAAAATGCGCCACAACATGAAAAAAATAGAAAAACACTTGAAATAATTATATTGATTAAGCAAAGTTAAAAAAGGTTCTACAACATGGCGGGTTGAAAAATGGGTAAAGCAGCCAATTTTGCATTTGAAAATCTTCATAGTCATCTATCCGGCAACATGCATGCATGTTTGATTGTGAAAGATCCGGATAATAATTTGTACCACCACAACAATTTTTTTAAAGATGATTTGTATAGTTCTTACGATGGAGCATCAAATGCGGACCATGTCGAAACCCAGTTAATGCAGAAGCTTTATGCCAGATTTAATGGTTTCAACAATATTCCGAATAATTCAACCATTATTTTTGCTGCGAAATGGAGTCCATGTCAAAAATGCACTACTGTTGACATACCTGCTTTCATGAATGAATTGAATATCAAAAATCGAAATTTAAATGTTAAATTTCGATTCGAGCAATATTATTCAAAAGAAAATTGGCCTTACAACAACCTCCATCGATGGGAAAATAGTAATCAAGCTCAAGAGGCCTATGACAAGCTTTCCGCCAAATACCCATGCTTATGGAAAGATATCGCTGTTTTTGAAGAGCACAGAGTGCTGAGACAAAAAGGCAAGAGAAAACTTGTTATTGCCCCAATCGCTCAAGCAACAACAAGTATTATTGAAGATTCCAAGTATTAATTTTAAAAAAAAACTTGGATTTTATACATGCCTACTCGATTTTTTTATCGATAGTTAAACTGATTTTTTCCGGTAATTGTTTGAGATCGACTGGCCCCTGACTGGCTTGCCAATCGCCGGATTTTGCAACGGCACTACCGTCCGATGATATTCTGGCAACCAATTCAATTTGTGTAGCAGTTGCAAGAGTTGCCGCCGGGGACATTGCCATAGCTTCAGTCAGTGTCACTTTTGCCGGTAACTCTGAAAACTTTATACGTGTAATCGCCAACGGCATTTTGGCACCTTTCCAACCGCGAGCATAAACGTATACAAACTGGTCTGGATTAGCAGTTACATTCGCAGCAACACTCACTTCCAGTTGAATAGAAATCCCTGTTAAGGTTTTATCCAGATTCTCCTGTGATCCCACTTCAGCAACGTAAAGCATTTTTGCCTTTTCAATTCCCATGGATAATCCAACAGCGGCATCGCTATTCGCTCCCAACAAATCAACTGCTTTTTGCCAAAATTTTATTGCTTCTACATAATTCTTTTTCGAAAATGCGTCGATACCCAATAACCCCAAAGCTGTCGTATTACGGGGCTCCAATTCCAATGCTTTGCTGGCCAACTGCCCTGCTTCTGCGGTCATTTGATTATTGGATTGTAAAAACATGACTTGAGCCAATTCAGCCATCACCATGCCAGATGTTTGATCACGCTTTAAAATTTCCTGATACGCAATTATGGATTTGGCAAAATCTTTTCTTTCTGACGCCAATCTTGCCAACAAAAACCAATATTGCAGATTATCCTGGTTATTATCTAAATGTTTTTCCAATTCATTAATCAATTCCGTCGATCGCGACAAGTCAGGTAACTTGTTATTTAACATATCCTGATAATCTGCGTCCTGTTTAACTTTTTGTAATTGCATAATACGCAAGTCATCACTTGCGCCAAGGTGCTGATAAAGAAAAAACACACTGATACAAAACAAAATCACCAATGCAAAATAACCCATGTTCACTTTGCTAAAATTATTGCCAACTTGTTCTTGCTGTAATGTATTACAGGTTTGCAGTAAGTTGCGCTCCAGCTCCAATTTTAATGTCTGGTATTCCGCATCATTGATTCTGCCGGTCTTTTGTTGTGATTCCAAATCAACCAACTGTTCATTAAACAATCGAACATTTTCTTGCAGCAATTGATTGTTATTAATGACCAAAGTCGATTTTCTGGCTTTAATCCAGGGAAGCAGAAAAAATACACCCGCAACCAATAGCATCAGAGCTAAAATAATCCAAAGTTGACTATTCATGATTATTTATCCTCTGCAGTTTTATCTTTATTTGAATATTGTTTGAGTAATTGGTCCAAGACTTCTCTTTCATTCACAGAGAGCGCCTGATTGACAGCTACAGCCTTTCGATTTCTTAACATCACAACCAATATGACCAAGCCAATCAACAAAAATAAAATCGGTGCGCCCCAGAGAAAAACCGTTTTCAAACCAAGCCGTGGTTTATACAAAATAAAATCGCCGTATCGATCAACCATATAAGTCACAATTTCTTCATCGCTTTTATTGCTTTGTACCATGGTATAAAGTTGCTTGCGCAAGTCCATGGCGATAGGTGAGTCAGACCCGGATAAACTTTGGTTCTGGCACTTGGGACATCGCATTTCGTCAATAAATTGTTTGTAGCGCTGCTGTTGGTTTTGATCGGTAAATTCAAATGTGTCCACTGCTGCAAATGCAAAACCTGGCAATAAACCTATCAGGATAATCTGAAATAATTTTCCAATTGACATTGCACACCTGTATTAAAGAAGAGATCTAAAGTCGGGCGAGTATATCAGCCCCGGATATGATTTCACTAAATTGAGCAAGCTTTAATCAACCCCTTGAAGTTTAAGAATATTTTATTAAAAAAAGTAAAAAAATAGTTGACGATGCATACTCGATGATTAGAATACGCGCCACCTCAACGATGAGCCCTGCTTATCGCCGGGCGGTTAGCTCAGTTGGTAGAGCAATGCCCTTACAAGGCATGGGTCACAAGTT
>CBFGPN010000136.1:0-11035 GCA_965650675.1 uncultured Cellvibrio sp. | reverse complement strand
TATCCGGATGGAGCTGCCTGCATTGCTGAAACGCATGGAGGATTTGGGGATTGATCTGGATGAATTATTGACTGCATTGAAGAAATTGAAGGAGGAATAAAATGACGCAAATTATTACGGCGAAAAATGTTAGCAAACGTATTGGTAATCAGCAGATTTTATCCAATATTGATTTATCGATCGAGTCAGGAAAAATAGTGGGTCTTATTGGGCCTAATGGTGCGGGTAAAACAACTTTGTTAAAAGGGATTTTGGGTTTATCCACCTTGGATGGCGAATTGACGGTCCTAGGGCTGAACCCGCAAAAAAATCGCGTCAATTTATTAGAGCAAGTTTCTTTTATTGCAGATACGGCAGTATTACCTGGCTGGATGACAGTAAAACAAATGATCGACTATGTAGCAGGGGTGCATCCACGATTTTCAAGGGAAAAATGTCTTGGGTTTTTACAAAACTCAAAGGTGGAACAGAAAAAACTTGTTTCAACCCTGTCCAAGGGCATGGTCGTACAACTTCATCTGGCATTAATTATGGCGATCGATAGCAAGTTACTGGTGTTGGATGAACCAACATTGGGGTTGGATATTATTTATCGAAAGCAATTTTATGCATCTTTGTTGAATGATTACTACGATGCACAGAAAACCATTTTAATTACCACTCATCAGGTAGAAGAAATCGAAGAGGTTTTGACGGATTTGATTTTTATCAATGACGGAAAAATTATTTTAAATGAATCCATGGACGAGGTAGCCAGGCAGTTTGTTGAGCTTGAGATCAGTTTTGAACAAAAGGACGCCGCATTGGCGGAATCACCACTGGATTTCCGTAGTACTTTGGGTGGATTCTGTATGATCTACCAAGGTAAATCGATAGAAAAATTGAGCAGTATCGGAAAAATAAAAAAACCGGATTTGGCCGATATATTCGTAGCAAAAATCAAGAGCCAGGTAAACCAATGAGCAATATCAAGATGAATCAGTTTGTTGCGCAATTGAAGCGGGAAATATTGGAATATAAATTGGGCATGGTCTATGTGCCGTTAATTTTGTCTGGTTTGTTTACTCTATTTTGTACCGGATTTGCATATTACTGGATGTTTGTTCGAAAAGAATTTCCTGAATCGGAATTGAGATTAAATAGTTTTATTATGGAGTTTATGTATGCAAATTGTGCAATTATGTTGTTGGTTTACACGTTTGTGTTAATTAATTACCTGTTAAATTCTTTATATGAAGATCGTAAAAGTAAACAAATTTTATTTTGGCGATCCATGCCAGTCAGCGAAACTGTAAACGTGTTAATAAAAGTGTTTGTGGTTGCGATTGTGGTGCCTACTTTTCTTTTATGTATTAATCAAGTGGTGTCCTTGTTATTTGCTGTCTTGGGTTCGGTATTGTTTTTTAGCGCAAATTCGTCATTTGTTGTTTCACCTGCAATAACAGATTTCAGCGCATTACTCATACCTTTGGAGATTTACCGTGATAATTTATTGGGTATGTTGTTTATGTTACCACTCATAGGTTATTTTATTTTCATATCTGCTATTTCCAAAAGATTTCCCATGGCAATAGCATTCGGTGTTCCTATGTTACTGGTGTTAATTGATTTGTTACTTGGGCGCATTAATTTAACTATAGGTGTTGTAACTTTGTTGCAACTCTATAAAAATATGTTGGTTGATATAAAATCTGCTTTTGTATTGAAAGAAGTTTTTGTATTACAGAGTGATTTTATCAGACATTTTTTGTTTAGCTTGGGTATAGGCGGGTTGTTTATAGCAGCGAGTATTTGGTTGCGTAATAATCGGTATGAGATATAGAGAATTTGCCTGTGAATCAGTCATAGGCATCCAGTGGTAACAAGTATTTTCTATAATCATGATTGATATTTTGGATATGATTATTATCGAGCTCAAATAATTGACGATTTTTCAACGATGCGAATTTGATGCTTTCTGCAAAATGTTGATTCCATAACTTTCGCAGGGAGCCGTCGTTGAATGCTATTGTTAACCCGGATTCCAATCGATGTTTTAGCTCTTGATTACTCTTGTTTAAATAAAAGAATCGAGGGATTTCGTAATGAATTAAAAATGTCTTATCAATATGCAATCGATAGTGGGAACCAAAAGTTTGATATTCTTGATATACTTCACTGATACCGCGACAAAAAAAATCAAACCGGTTATTGAATAACATTTTGAAGATATTTTCATAGCTATTTACTTCAACCACGCGCAATTGGTTTTCTCTAAAAATATAACTTTCTGCCCAGCCAATACCTGTGGCGTAACTTTTTTTCTTTAAGTCTTCTACAGTGTTAATTTTTTCCTGGCTGTTGATGAATTGTGGACTAACAAAACAAATACGGTAACTGAGTGCGCCCAATTCAATCGGAAAGGGAATGTAATCAATCGAGGAGTTTTGGGTTATCTCATCTTCATAGGTGAGTTCCATCACCAGATTGGGGAACTTGTTGGTATTAAGGAGAGATCTCGCACGGGCCAGGCTGACTTGTGGAATACTTTTATATTCTATTTGTTCACCGGGCTTCAGGGTTTTTCCCAAGGCCAATTTGAGCAGTGCTGTGTTGTATTCCTGGCGTTTGTCGTTTTCAGAATCCGGCGCCCTGTGCATCACGGTGATAACATCGGCGGCAGACTTTTGGCACAACAACATCAGCATCAGGGTCGATAGAAAATATTTGACAGGTTTATGGCAGCTGATCAATTTTCTCATCATAAGATATGCCCTCGTTTGAGCATCCATATCCTGAAGTAAGGCAATAATGCAACGAGGTCAGTATAAATTCATGTTGTTTTTTACGCCATGGGTCGGTGTATTAATTAGTGTAATGACTCATAAGCTTCAAGAGGGAGGAGGTATTTTTTATATTCCATGTTGATATTCTGGATTCGTTTGTTTTCTAAAAAAAACAAGGTTCGGCCTTTGGGGGTGCTGAATTTTACGCTTTCGGCATAATGCTTTTTCCATAATTGCATCAGGGAGCCATCTGCATAAGCTGCAAGTAATCCGGTTGTTAACCGTTGTTTAAGTTGCTGATTGGTGTTGTGTAAGAAGAAAAAGCGGGGCATGGGATAATGAAGAAGGAACGACTTGTCATATTGCAGTTGATATGTCGGGCCGTAGGTGACAAATTCGTTTAATACTTCACCTATACCCCGGCAAAAAAAATCAAAGCGACTGTTGAATAGCATTTTAAAAATATTTTCATACTTGCTGACTTCAATGATCTGAAATTGATTTGCTTTTAATACATGGCTATCAGGCCAGCCTATACCAGTGGCGAAAGTCCGGGATTTTAAATCTGTTATTGATTGGATTTTTTTTTGACTGTGAAAAAATTTTGGGCTTACGAAACAGATACGATAACTCAGAGCACCCAGCTCGGTGGGGAAGGGAATGTAATCAATCGAGGATTCCCGCATATTGTCTTCGTAACTAAGGGGTAAAATCAGGTTGGGGTATTTGTTGCTGTTCAGCAGTGATCTGGCGCGTGCGGAGCTCGATGTGGGAATGCTTTTGTATTGAATCACTTCACCAGGTTTTAATGTTTTATTTAATGCCAGTTTGATCAGTTCAGTACTGTAATTTAGCCTTTTATCCTGTGTGGAGTCAGGAGCAAGATGCATCACAACCAATGCTTCACTATGGCTTTTGGATGTGAAACATAAAGCAAAACACACCGTTAAGTAGCAAAGCCATATGGAGACAATGTGTGAGTTCAACTTTTTAATCATAATTATCAAGCTGTGCAATTTGTCTTTTGAAGCATAGACGAAAAGCGGATTTGCCGTCATCTCCTTTTCGGTAAATCAAGATACTATTTAGCAGTGACGGGTAACGATATATCGGGTGAGCTGTCGTAATAACAAACATACTTTGTTGGCGAGGATTGAACAGGTTAAACTCAACGGCTGTCGTCATTTGAAACGTTAATTCACAGGAAAAGAAAGATGTTGAATATGCAAAAAATAGTTTTATTAAGCTGTTTGTTGATTGGCGGGATAGGCTTAAGCGGTGCGCAGACAGCCAAAGCTGTCAAACAGGCTGTCAATCCCGAAACAATCACCTTGGTGAAAAGCCAAAATGATGATCGACAATATTCAGCATTGTTGCTTGATAACGGTATGCAGGTTGTATTGGTATCTGACCCCAGCCTGGAAAATGCTGCTGCATCATTAGCTGTCGGAGTGGGCAGTGCGCAAGATCCAAAAAATCAAATGGGTCTGGCGCATTATCTGGAACATATGTTGTTTTTAGGTACAGAAAAATACCCTGAGCCCAGCGGTTTTATGAAATATACCCAGGCTAATGGTGGTATGACCAATGCATTTACCGCATTTGATAGAACCAATTACATGTTTCAAATCAATGCAGCAAAACTTGACGAGGCTTTGGACAGATTCAGTGACTATTTCAAGAAACCAACTTTTGATCCGCATTACAGTGATAAAGAACGCAACGCAGTGAATAATGAATGGTCTTTGCAAAAAGCTCAGGATGGCTGGAATTTATTTGCGCTGGAAGGTGTAACAGCAAACCCCGCAAGTCCTGCAGCTAAATTCAATATTGGCAATCTGGATACATTGAAAGACAAACCGGATTCAGAATTACAAAAAGCATTGAAAGATTTTTACCAGACTTACTATTCAGCCAATATTATGAAGTTGACTTTGGTTGGCAAGCAAAGCCTGCCAGAGTTGAAAGCTTTGGCGATAAAACACTTTTCGGCTGTGCCTAATAAAAATGTAGAACTGCCCGCAATCACCGTTCCTGGTTTAACCAAAGTACAAATGGGTAAAGCGCTTCATTACCAATCCATTAAAGACATGAAGGTTTTATTTATTGATTTTCCTATTCAATCCACACATAAAGATTGGCGATCAAAACCTGATGCCTATATCCATCAATTATTGACATCCGAAGAGCCTGGAACCCTTTGCAAAGAATTGCGTAACCTGGGGCTGGCAAAAAATGTAACTGCACAAATTGATAGCGAAAATTATGGTCCTGATGGTTATTTGCGAGTCATGGTCGATTTAACTGACGCAGGATTGCAACAGCAGGACAAAATAATTGCAGCCATTTTTAACTACGTTGATTTAATCCGCAAAAAAGGCATCAATAAAAGCTATTACACTGAATTTAAAGCCATAGCCGAAAAGAATTTTAATTATGGTCCCAAACCACAACCCTTGAATCAGGCTGTTGATTTATCCATGGCACAATTCAAGTATCCTGTTGCACATTTATTGAATTCTGATTACTACTATGGAAAGTACAATCCAGCTGCGATTAAAAAACTGGCAAAGCAACTTGATAAAAAACGTGCGCGTATCTGGTATGTTTCGCCAGATGAAAAGGTTGATCAAAAAATTCCGTTTTTTGATGGCTCTTACAGGATTGAAAATTTGACTTCTGCTGATTTCAAACGCTGGGAAAAAATTGGTAAAGAATTCAAATTTAATTTGCCGCCGTTGAACGATCTCTTATCCAATGATGCAGCAGCCATTGTGGAAAATACTTACAAAAAACCGCAGCAAATTATCAGTCAGCCAGGTGTCGAAGCCTTTTTGGTACATTCACAACATTACCACCAGGAAGGCAATGCAGCGATTGATTTGCAGATGAATGTCAAATTCGTACAGGACTCTATTAAAAATCGTACTATGTCCTATTTGTTAAACGATATTTATAACAAGCAAACCATGAGTCTGATCGATAAGGCTTCGCGTGTTTCACTGAATATATCCAGTAGCATCAATGCGGGGCATTCACAGGATATTTATATTTCAGGCTACAGTGCAAAATTACCCTTGTTGTTGGATAAGATGGTCACCGAATATGTCAATTTGAATATCTCGCCGGAAGCATTCAATCAAGCCATTGATTCTTTCCAGCAATCAATGGAAAACAAACGCAAGGACCATGTGTTCAGGCAGTCCTTATCACAACTGGGACGAATGGTTTCAGTCATTCAATTTACGGATGAAGAATATATTACAACATCCAAAACAGTTACTCTGGATGAGATCAAGGAATATCACGCAAACCTGGTAAAAAATACCTTGGTACGTATTCTGGTTGTTGGTAATTTTACTGACGCACAGGTTAAAGAAATGGCGTTAACCGCACATAAAAAATTACCCGGTAATACCGCACCGGAAGAGCGCGCGGTAAATCGCTATGCGCTCCCCCTTGCGGGAAAGCCAGCTTTATTTCGTGACGATGTGGCATTGGCGGACAGTACGGTATTGCAAGCCTGGTTTATGGCGGCAAAATCGGATGAGCAGCAAGCTCAAGTGGAAGTGTTTGACGCTATATTTGGTAATGCATTTTTCACTCAATTGAGAACCAATGAACAGTTGGGGTATGTGGTTTTCAGCAGTCAGTATCCTGTTGATGATGTGCCTGGATTTATTATGTTGGTACAAAGTTCCAATACTGATTTATCCGGAATAAAAACACGGATGGATAAATTCCGTAAGGATTACCAGAAGCAATTGGATGTTTTAACCGAACAGGAAGTTACTGCTGCGCGTGACGCAATCATCGCCAATATTTTACAAAAGCCGGTTGATTTTTATCAGGAAGCCAACTGGTATCGCGATGAGTTTATCAGTGGAAAATATACATTTGATAAACGCGACAGAATGGCTGCTGCACTGAAAAAAGTGACTAAAGCTGATTTGATAAAAATATACCAATCCTTGTTGCTTAAGGATCAATCGGCTTATGCAGAAGTGCAAATGCGTGGTACCAATTTCAAGGATAAACCTTTCGCGGGAAATAAATAACAGGGCCTGACAGGAGCGCTGTTGCAGCGCTCTATGAAAGATTTATTAATCCATTTAATAACCAAGAGTTTTTATGTCAAAAAAAGATGAAGATGTTTTTTGGAATCTTGTTGATCAATTCATCGAGCAAGCCAATCAGTCCTGTGATCAGGCGGATCCCGGTATTGTCAGTGCTGCATTGTTGAATGCAACAGCGAGATTTAATGCGTTTATTGTGGCCAATGAATCCCTTGATAAAAAAGAATATGCCGAAGAGGTGGATTCAGCGCTGAACTATCTGACTGGACGTTATCGTGAAATTTTGCGTGAACATCTGGAGGATTATCGTGAAAATTATACGCAATACATAGGCAACAAAATGGCCCCGGATCTGGAATAATTTTATATGAGAACTATATCAAGCTTTAGTCTGCAGTTTTTATTGTGGATGTTCTTGCTGATGTTGCTGCCTGTGTCGGTAATGGCTGATATTGGTTTGCCGCGAGTATTAAGTGATGGTGCGGTATTGCAGCGCGACAAGCCCATCAAAATTTGGGGCTGGGCTGACGAAAACGAAACCGTCACCGTGCAATTTGCTGGTAAAGAAAAAAAGACCATCGCTAAAGATGGCAGCTGGTCAGTAGAATTCCCTGCATTAAAAGCTGGTGGTGATTATCAACTCAATGTTGTGGGTAAAAATACACTCACTCGCAAGAATATTGTGATGGGTGACGTTTGGATTGCATCGGGTCAATCCAATATTGAATTGCCTTTGCATCGTTTGCGTTATCAATATCCTGAGGTGATTTCATCCACCAATTTTCCGTTGATTCGCGAATTTAATGTGCCTGTACTTTACGCGTTTAAAGGTCCGCAGAAAGATTTTCAGCAAGGTATGTGGAAAGCCGCAACGATTGAGAATATTTCAACTTTCTCCGGCGTTGGATTTTTCTTTATGCGTAAAATCCATCAGGAAATTGGAGTACCAGTTGGTTTGATTACTCTGCCTGTTGGTGGCTCACCGGCAGAAGCCTGGGTCAGCGAAGAAGGTTTGAAAAATTTTCCGCATTACCTGAAACAATTGGCCCCTTTCAAAGATGATCAATTTGTTCAGGATACAATCGCCAAAGATAAAGCATCAAACGATAAATGGTTTGGTGAACTTGGAGCAGCGGATGTAGGGTTGCAACAAAACTGGTCTGCAGAAAAACTCGATACCAGCCTTTGGAAAACAATTAATGTTCCCGGTAAATTAAAAGAACAAGGATATATTTTGCCGAATGGATCCTTTTGGGTGCGCAAAACTTTTTCATTAACGGCAGAGCAGGCGAAAAAATCCGGAACTGTATGGCTGGGCTGTATTGTGGATGGCGATCAGGTGTTTTTGAATGGTCAATCCATAGGGCAAACCGGTTATCAATATCCACCGCGTATTTATGCGGTGCCAGCTAATTTATTAAAAGCAGGTGATAACACATTAAGTGTTCGCGTGACCAGCTATTCCGGTAATCCCGGTTTCGTCAAAGACAAACGTTATGATTTGGATTTGGGCGATGAAAAAATTTCGCTCGCGGGTGAGTGGAAATTTAAAATCGCTGCTGCTGTTGGCCCGATGAATAAAACCACTACTTTGCATTATCAGCCTGCCAGTTTGTTCAATGCGAAATTGGCCCCTGTATTACCTCTGCAAATTAAAGGTGTGCTTTGGTATCAAGGTGAATCCAATGTGGCGAAACCTGATGCTGACTCTGCATTGCGTAAACCTGCCAGCCTTTGCAAAAGTGAAACCTGCGCAGCGGTGAAATCGGAATACCGTTATTTGATGACAGATTTGATTACGGATTGGCGTAAACAATTTAATCAAGGCGATTTCCCGTTTCTTTATGTGCAATTGGTAAATTTCCAGGAAGCGTTCGATCAACCCACCGAAAGTAAATGGGCGGAATTACGTGAAGCGCAGCGTGAATTGCTCGCTGTAAAAAATACCGCTATGGCAGTGGGTATTGATGTGGGGGAGTGGAACGATATACATCCTCTGAATAAACAAGATGTGGGTGAACGTTTGGCGCTGGGCGCATTGAAATTGGTCTACGGAAAAAAATCAATTGTATCCTCTGGACCATTGGTTAAATCAGTGAAATTAAAATCGGGAAAAATTGAAGTTGTGTTTAATTATTCAAAAGGTTTAACCATTCGTGGCGACAAAATTAAACATCTGGCGATTGCGGGTGCAGATAAAAAATTTGTTTGGACTAGCGCCAGTATCAAACAGGATAAATTAATTGTGGATGCCGCTGTAGTAAAAGAACCCAAATGGATTCGTTACGCCTGGGCTGACAATCCTGAAGGTGTGAATTTGTACAATGCAGCCGGATTGCCTGCTTCGCCGTTTGAGGCGGAAGTGAAGTAATTTTCTCCCTCACCCTGCCCTCTCCCAGAGGGAGAGGGTAAACTAAATTCTCTCCAAACGGAGTCAAGATTAATCCCCTCTCCCTCTGGGAGAGGGCTGGGGTGAGGGAAGTGTGTTGCATTTGTCCAATCAAGATCAAAAAAATCCAACCATCGCCATCATCGGTGCAGGCCCCGCAGGTTTAATGGCAGCCGAGGTGATCGCATCTGCCGGTTTTTCGGTTTCTATTTATGATGCTATGCCGTCTGTTGGCAGAAAATTTTTATTGGCGGGTGTGGGTGGTATGAACATTACTCACTCGGAGCCTCATGCAAAATTAGTGTCGCGTTATTTCGAGGCATCATCTGATTTGAAACCCTTTTTGGATCATTTCACAGCGAACAATCTGCGTGACTGGATTCATCAATTAGGTGTTGAAACTTTTGTGGGCACATCCGGGCGAGTATTTCCCAAAGAAATGAAAGCGGCACCGCTGTTGCGCGCATGGTTGCATAGATTACGCAGCATGGGCGTGAATATTTTTACTCGTCATCAGTGGCAGGGATGGACTGAATCAGGTGAATTCGTATTTATGCGCAATAATGCCGACAAAACATCGGAGCAGATTCTTGTCAAAGCAGATGCCTGCGTGCTGGCTTTGGGTGGCGCCAGTTGGCCGCAGTTGGGTTCGACTGGCAAATGGGTTGATTATCTTGTACAAAAAAATATTGGTATTAGAAATCTATCGCCAGCAAATTGTGGATTTAATTGTGATTGGAGTGAAAAGTTTGCGGCAGAATTTTCAGGCCAGCCTTTAAGTACTGTTTCTTTAGGTTGTTATGATCTGAAAGGACAATTTCACTCGCTGAGATCTGAAGCGATAATTTCAAATTTTGGTATTGAGGGTACAGGGGTTTATGCGCTCTCATCTTACTTGCGGGAAAAAATTGGGGCGGAAGGTTCGGCTGAATTGATGATTGATTTGTTGCCAGATTTATCCCTGGAAAAAATTATCTCTTTGTTATCAAAAGAGCGGCAAAAAAATTCCATGACCAATTTCTTGCGTAAACAATTGAATCTTTCGCCAATTAAACTGGCTTTGTTGCGCGAATTAACTGAAAAAGAGATTTTGTCCGATACCGGGAAACTCGCGCAAGCAATTAAACAACTGCGTTTGGTTTGCCGTTCTACTCGCCCTATAGATGAGGCGATTAGTACCGCCGGTGGCGTAACATTCGCTGAAGTGGATTCAAATTTGATGTTAAAAAAATTGCCTGGTGTATTCTGCGCTGGCGAAATGTTGGATTGGGAGGCGCCAACCGGTGGTTATTTATTAACGGCTTGTTTTGCAACTGGTCGCGCAGCCGGGGTGGGTGTGGTGGAGTATTTAGTTCCCCCCTCTCCCTAACCCTCTCCCACAAGGGGAGAGGGAACAGATTGTGCAATTTGAAAAATGTATCAACAATTTAAAGATCTATATTTTACTCGTATCTGCTCCCTCTCCCTTGATGGGAGAGGGGTGGGGAGAGGGTGTTTATTTAATGAAAAAACTATTAATCATCGGCTACGTCTGGCCTGAGCCCGCATCATCTGCTGCTGGCAGTCATATGTTGGATATAATTGAATTTTTTCGATTGGATAAATGGCAGATTACCTTTGCCTCTGCAGCTGCATTATCAATACACCGATTTGATTTGAATGAATTGGGTGTTGACGAACAAATTATCGAATTGAACTCATCCAGTTTTGATGAATTTATTCAAGGCTTGCAGCCCAACGCAGTTTTGTTTGATCGATTTTTTACTGAAGAACAATTTGGTTGGCGGGTTGAACGGGTTTGTCCG
>CBFGPN010000135.1:0-11093 GCA_965650675.1 uncultured Cellvibrio sp. | reverse complement strand
ATATTAAAACGTCGTCGGATGATAACGATAACCCTGGAGCAACCATTACAAAAATTCCAACTGACCCACTTGTGTATTATTGGGAAATAAAGTTGGGGTGGAGCGAATATCGGAATTCAAAATGGACTCAGAAACAACTCTCCAATAATGTTCTAATTGCTCCCTTAACCAAAGGAAGAAGAATTGATCAATTCACTTTCATTCCAGATGTCTCTGAAACTGGAATTCAAATACGTGTTGAGGATCTGGTCAATGACGATAAGATTACTTACAAAGGTTTTACTTTTACTGGTAGTAAAATCGAAGACGATAAGCATGTAGACGATGGAGCTGAATACTTGCCATCCAGCGTTCAAGGTAATTTTGGAAAAACTGTATTTCAAAAATTTCGGAGAAATATCACGATTGTGCAATCGATTATATTGCAATCATTTCATCTACAATCATTACAGCTTCGCGACAAGGTTTGGGGTAATCAAGACGCTGAATTTACAGTTACTCCAAGCACGGCTCAATTTAGCTTTCCCTATAGTGGAATCAATACAAAATTTTACTATTCTGATACGCCTGAGTTACTAAAGTTGATTAATCTTGGGAAGCTTGAAAAATTCTTTGAGCAGAATATAAAAATTGATATTAAGGAATTTGGGCAGGTAACCCAGGATGGAAAAGTGTTTTGTAATGAATTAAAGCATCCCTATTCACTTTATAATTGGGAGCTATTTTTCCATACACCTATCTTGTTGGCTGACGCCTTAAGTAAGGCGCAACAGTATGAAGAAGCCATGAAATGGTTTCATTATGTGTTTAATCCAATGGCTGATGGAAATCAGGACAATCGTTTCTGGCAATTTCAGCCATTCAAAGAAACTGATAGTAAACGGATTTTAGATAATATTTTCAATTCCCTCACTCCCAATGAACCAAACGATTCCATTAATGAGTGGCGCAACAAACCATTTATGCCACACGTTATTGCCAGACGCCGTCCTGTCGCCTATATGAAATGGGTGGTTATGAAATACATCGATAATTTATTGGCATGGGGTGATTATTTATTCCGTCAGGACACAATTGAAACCATTAATCAAGCTACCCAGCTCTATGTATTGGCAGGGCACATCTTGGGACCTAAACCCATGATGATTCCTAAACGTGGAAAAGTTAAACCGCAAACTTATCTCAGTTTATTGGGCAAATGGGATGCTTTCGGTAATGCCATGGTGGAATTGGAACTGGCTGCGCCATTCAGCAATCAAACTCCTTTTCCGATTGGATCATTTGATGTCAAGACTGGGGAAATTGGTTTCACCAATATCTTCGGTTTTGCCAAATCCCTGTATTTTTGTATCCCGAACAATCCCAAGTTGATGGGGTATTGGGATACCTTGGCGGATCGGCTGTATAAAATCCGCCATTGCCTGAACATTGAAGGCATATTTCGCAAGCTACCATTATTTGAGCCTCCGATTGATCCGGCTTTATTGGTCAAGGCCGCTGCGCAGGGCTTGAGTATTGATTCAGTATTGAATGATCTCAATACCCCAATGCCAAATTATCGTTTTTATTATTTATTACAAAAAGCGCTTGAGTTATGTAATGAATTAAAATCATTAGGCGGTGCAATGCTTTCTGCAATTGAGAAAAAAGATAATGAAACTATTGCGCTGATCCGCGCAAAACATGAAGGCGTTATGCAAAATTTGATGATGGAAATCAAGAAAAAACAATTGGAAGAAGCACAAAAAAATATTGAAAGCTTACAGCAAAACCGTAAATCACCAGAAGCCAGGATGAAATATTATTTGAAATTAGCTGGTCTGGATGAAAGTTTAGTACCGGGTGATGCTGCTGAGTTTAATGGAATTCCAAACGAAATTGTCACTGTCGATGGTGATAGTGGATTGAAATTAATTTCGTTTGAAAAGGAGGATATGGATAAGGCCAGCGAAGCACAAGATTGGCAAAGAGGAATCGGTATTGTTGAAACTTTAGCTAGCATACATCATGTCATTCCATCTATTGAGCCAACAACAGCTCCTTGGGGAGTTGGCATGAAAGCTGTTATTTTCTCAGGAACAATGCTTGGGAATGCAGCGCAAGCAGTTGGCAGAGGACTTCAAGTTCGCGCCAGTGATTTATCTTTTGCTAGTTCTAGTGCAGGAAAAAAAGGAGGTTTCACTCGCGCCTTGCAGGACCGTATCTTCCAAGCCAATTCTGCAGGTTATGAACTCAAGCAAATAGACAAACAAATTCTCGCCCAACAAATCCGTGTTGACATAGCAAACCTGGAAATCACTAATCAACAGAAAGCTATTGACAATTCAGCTGAATTTGAAGAGTTCTTAAAAAATAAATTTACTAATGAAGAACTCTATACATGGATGCGTGGCAGTTTAAAAACCTTATATCGTCAGGTTTACAACCTTGCTTACGACCTTGCTAAAAAAGCCGAAAAAACTTACCAATTTGAGCGTGGGTTGAGTAATTCCAATTTTATCCAATCTGGTTATTTCGATGCTGGGCGTGAGGGCTTGTTAGCAGGTGAGCAATTGTATGTTGGCTTAAAGCAGTTAGAAGCTTCCTACCAAAACGAACGTGGGTACGATTATGAAATTACCAAACACCTATCGCTTTATCAGCTTGATCCTTTGGCAATCATCCAGCTCCGTGAAACAGGAAAATGCGAATTTGTAATCCCTGAAGCTATTTTTGATTTGGATTTTCCGGGTCATTACAAACGCCGGATTAAATCAGTTTCCTTATCCATTCCATGCATTGTTGGCCCTTATACAGGTGTCAATGCAACATTAACTCTTCTGGAAAATAAATTTCGAAATACGGCAATAGGCGGCAAGGGTTACGAAGAGGAAACTGAAAGCGAGGATTTACGATTCAGTACGTATAAAATTCCAGTTAATGCTGTCGCTGTTAGTCATGGACAAAATGATAGCGGTATGTTTGAGCTGAATTTTAAAGATGAACGTTATCTGCCGTTTGAAGGTGCGGGTGTCATTAGTAAATGGCGGCTGGAGTTACCGAAGATAAGACAATTTGATTATCAATCTATTTCTGATGCCATTGTCCATATCAAATACACCGCCAATGAAGGTGGTGAGATACTTAAAGCAGCAGCAAATAAATCACTGTCCAAGCAACTTGAAAATATTGCCCAAGCGCTTAATGAAACAGGACTGCACATCGCTTTACACATGAAACACGACCTTCCAAATGATTGGCATATGCTCAGGAAAACGGGTGTGATTGATCTGAAAATTGATAAATCAAGATTGCCCTATATAGTTCAAATCATCGATAAACCATCTATTGAAGAAGTAATGTTTTTAGCTCAAGTTAAAGATAATCCTGCCTCATACGCAATAAACATTGACGGATCAGCTATTGATTTGGCAAAGATTAGCAGCGAGATAAATTTATGCCGCGAAAAAACTGATGCCATAAAAATTGATAAACCTTTTAATTTATCTATTGCTGCTGATCAAATAGAAAAACTTGAGGAGTTGGTGCTGGTGATTAAATATAAAATACCGAAAATGTAATAGGGAATCTGCATTTCCATCCAGTGAAAAAGGCGAACTCATTTTTGTTTCGTCATCCCCACAACTGCGATTGTGGAGATGACGGTAAACTGATTCGTGCAAAACTCTTCGGAGAATTACATTTTTGTTAGTAAGTAATCATGGCTTCCGGCAGTGTGTTGATCGTAGTCCCATCACTCATGGTTAATTTAAACATATACCAATAAGTAGTACCTGCAACCAAGCCGCTGGTATCGAGCAGGGTTCCTTCTTGTGGTGCGCTGGCCAGAATTCGTGTGCGACCACTGGCTTGGTTGCGGGTATTGCGATATACCTCTACAACTCTAATGGCTTGTGGAAAATCCTGAAGCTTCCAACTCAGTGAAATGCCGGCGTCAGTTTTTGCACTGATTAAATTGGTTTTGGGTGTCAGTACAGTTGCAACATACACAGGTTCCGAGCGCACAATTTGATTGGTTACTGCATTATCAAATTCAATCCAGTAGTAATAATTTTTACCCGCAGTTGCTGTTGCATCTGCCCAACTTAAACTGTTAATTGCAGGTGTTGATACTGATTGGCTTGTTGAAAAATCAGCGGGGGAATTGGCGTCTGTTGTTTCTGCACGATAAATGTTAATTGAACGTATATCCATATTGGCTGTGCGCCAGGTTAATTGCACAGGCACCTCATTATTATTGATATTGAATTCTATTTGCGGAATTAAACTGATGGATAATTTGGTTTTGGATACACCGGGATCGAGGTCGGTTTTTCTTTTGCCTTTAATTTCAGCCCAATAAAAATAATCAACATCCGGCACCACATTGTTATCAATCAACTCAGGATGGTTTTCGGTAATGCAACCTATGCTGACACGGGTTGTTGGATCATTCTCTATGCTGCGGAAAATTTCTGCTGATTTGAATTTCAACAGATGACTGTAAAGATTAACAATAACTTTATCGTCGTAACCCCGCGCAACCAATTTCACCCACTCACTCCCTTTATTGGTTGTTGCTTTGTAGACAAGAGGAGTAGTTTCAATTCCACCCATAAAAAAATCAGGGTGGGGCGGTTGATTGTAACCCACGTTTTGCCAGGCAATTGCTGCGCGGTATTGCGGATTTTGCATCAGTGTTGGAATGCGATATTGCGTGGGAATATGAGAGGAAAAAATCATGAGCGAGGTGTCATCTGTATTGCGCCAAATGACTTCTTCACGCCAGTCACCCAAAATATCGGCAGAAAGCGCCGGTGTTGCTTTGGTGCCATTGTTGGAAATTGCAGAAAATAATGAACCATCCAGAATTTTATTGGATGTGAAATTTTCATAATCCCATTTGTAGATGGAATTACCATCAAGCATTTCACGCAATAAATCGCCATCCCACCAGGATGCAAAATTCATTTGTGGTGGTGGCGTTTCTGCAATCAGTTGTCCATTGGCTGCAACCAATCCACCACGCGATGCCCATTGTTCATTTCCGACAAAATTGGGATCAATATCAATACTCACACCACGGCCCACATCGGCTGCATTGCTTGGACGATTCCATAAAACTTGTCCGGTGGCGGCATCGTGCATTTCAACTCCATATTCAACACCGTCTTTGGTGTAACAGCTTGGGCATTCATGCACCATAAAAATTTCCATACCAGAGCGTGTTGGATCAAGATCGCTAACATGCAATGCGTCACCGTGACCCAGTGCGGTGCTGTAAAGTGCATGGCCGTTATCATCGATAGTGGCTGCACCATAAATAATTTCATCGCGACCATCAGCATCTACATCGGCCACTGACAAACTATGCGCACCCTGACCATAAACAATTTCATCGCCATTGCCATTATTGGTATCAAATACCCAGCGTTGGTTGAATTTATTATCAACCCAATCATAGGCAGCAACGACAGCACGTGTGTAATAACCGCGTGCCATAAACAAGCTGGGTTTTTCACCATCAAAATAAGCAACACCTGCTAAAAATCGATCCACGCGATTGCCGTAATTATCACCCCAGTCATTTACATTTCCACGCGCAGGTGTGTAATCGATAGTGTCCAGCGCTTCACCGGACAAACCATCAAACATAGTTAAATATTCTGCACCGGAAAGAATGTAACCACCGCTATTGCGATAATCGACATTGGCATTGCCAATAATATTGCCACGACCATCGATAGTGCCATCGGCTGTTTTCATGGCAATTTCAGCGCGGCCATCGCCATTAAAATCGTAAGCAATAAATTGTGTGTAATGCGCACCGGCACGAATATTTTTTCCCAAATCAATTCGCCAGAGTTGTTTGCCTTCCAGGGTGTAAGCATCAATAAAAACATGGCCTGTGTAACCGCTTTGTGAATTATCTTTGGCGTTAGTGGGTTCCCATTTCAAAATAATTTCGTAACGGCCATCGCCATCCAAATCCGCAACACTGGCATCATTGGCAGAGTAGCTGTGTACAACTCCTTTAATTGAATCACTTTTGGGTTTGTTCAGTGGAATGGATAAATAGGGCTGATTCCACGGACGTACATTTACAGAGTGATGTTGATGCTCATGCTCCATAACCACCTTGTAGGAATCTCCAGGCTTTCCATTGGGATCCAGATAAAAACTGGCATCTTTAAATGGCTTTTTATTAATTTTTTTGCCATTGCGATAAATATCAAACCCTTTTTTTTCTGGATCACTGATCAGCGTTCGCCAACTGATGGCATTACCTTGTGTTGCTGGAATCACTATCAATCCGCGATCAAGATCTTCGACATTTTTTTCAGCCATCACACTGATGGATGTGACAGAGAGCAGGGCACTCAATAAAATTCCTGACCAATATTTTTTACCAGGGTTTATAGATTTATTCATATTAATTCTCCGGTGAATTAATGGATTGATTTCAAGCTCGTCATCCTCGCGGAAGCGGAGATCCAGTTTTCAAACAGCGATAAAAAAACCCCGGTTTTACGCGGGGTTTCAGGTTGGACAGAAATTACATTTTGTAAGAAATACCTATCGCATATTCGCGCCCCGCCCAATCGTAGGTGGACATACGCCCTGGTCCTGCATTGATGGTTTGTACTTCGCTGGACAGATTGCGGCCATCAATGTAAATCTTTAAGTTTTCGGAAATGTTGTAGTTAAGTTTGGCATCCAGATAACCCGCTGCTTCGGTAAAAGCCGGATTGCCTGAACGATCTCTTGGATTTGAAAGAAATTGACTTCGATAATTATAGGAAACACGAACACCCCAGACGTCTGTTTCATAAAAAGCGGTAATGTCATAACTGTCTTCTGATTGTGAAGGGAAGGGTAGCTCTTCACCTGTCAGGCTATTAAATAAACCTACATCTTCGGCTTCCATATAGGTATAACCAATTTTGGTACCCAAGCCGTCAAGTGGTGCTGGCAACATAGTAAAAGTGGTACCAGCTTGTAATTCAATCCCTTTTATTTTTGCCCCACTGCCGTTGAGCTTTTGTGTGACATCCCACAATCGGCCATCGTTAAAAAAGTCCACATCTTCGTTTCGTGTAGCATCGATGGTCCAAGTATCAAGTTTTTTGGTAAAGAAGGCAGCTGATAATATGGAATAGTCGTTGGGGTACCAGTTCAATGCCAAATCCATTTGTGTCGCACTATAAGGATCAAGAGCAGGGTTCCCTGCAGTACAGGTATCTGGCAGGTTGTCTATATTTGCCTGAATATCATCATTGATTGTGCAAGTCGCATTGACGTTGATATCTGCAATACGTGGATGAGCCATTACCTTGGAAGCGCCAAAAAAAAGTTCCAGTTCGTCCGGGATTAATCCCAGAGTCAGGTTCAGACTGGGTAACACTTCGGTATAACCTTCGGTAATCGTTTTACGGCCATTGAATCGGTCAGGGTGATCCAAACTTTCGATGGGAGCAGCAAGAGTGCCAGTGTTGGGGTTGATAACCGGATTACCATTGGCATCCAACTGATTCACCATTACCCGGATAGTTACATCACCATTGGTCAGTGTTTCTGTATCGACTACACGCACCCCCAGGTTGCCTTCAAGGGGGAATCGACCAATAGCGGTTTCAAAATTGGTCTGCGCATAAATGGCATGGGTTGATACTTCAACATCAAAATTGCCGCGTTGTATTGCCAGATCTTCGCGTGTGGTGTTATCGCCACTGACCCGTTGCAGCTCGTCAATAAATGCTTGCGAATCGAGGGCTTGCCATCTTAGTGGGGCATCTACACCAAGATTGTATTGGTCAAAGAAGTCAGGGGTTTCTTTGGTGCGGCCTTGAATTAATGCATTCTGATCTGCCTGCGTCCACACGACACCATTGTAAGCTGTACCTACGTTACGGTTGATGTCATAGCGCCAGCTCCAGTTGGCAAAATTTTGTCCGGTGTATTGGTAGCCGGTTTGAAACTTGGTAAAAAAATTGGATTCAGGTGTGTAAGCAAAATCCAGCTTCACCATATCTTCCCGGGTTTCGTCTTTTAAAGGGCGATAATTAAAGGATGAGCCACCGGTGTAACTTGATGGACTGTTCACATCAAATCTGTTTGATCTGTCGCTTGGGTTGCTGGCATTTCTGATGTAGGCGCCCGATAAATCTACATCAGGTAGACCTTGATCATTTAATGTAAATTTCATGCCCGGTGCATTGCCGAATGCGGTGGCGCCACGCTGATCTATATCCTGTTCCGAGTTTGATTGAGCCATAACACCCGAGAGTTGGATTTTCTCGTTGTTATATTCAAAGCCGGTTTCTATCATGCTGGTTTCTTGATACCAATCTTGATTCAACACACGATTACTAACAGCGCCACTGGCTGAAGATTCGAATTCCACAACATTGTGTCGGTTATCAACAACAACGGTTGCAGGATTAACACGTGCTGCAGAGCTGGTATCAAATTGCAGGTTAATATCGTAAGCCGTTTTGTCGCGTTCGTTGTAGGTATAACTTAAATAGGCAGATAAATTATCGTTAAAGGCATATTGCACCATACCATTGGCGCTCAAGCGTTTTTCATCACGCGCCCAAATTCCGTAACGCGGCAGGAAAGGAGAAAATTCTTGCCATTGTGCTGTACAGGCTGTTCTATCAGCAGCCACTGTAATAGCAGCACAACCCGCTTGTGTGGTGATGTCATCAAACCTGGGATTGACTGAAGATTTCTCGGCTGATTGGTCATAATCCGAAAAGCGTGCCCACTCTGTATTGCGCAATGCGTGAATCACTGTGCTTTTATCAGAACCTGTCAGATTCACCAGCACACCAAGATCTTCGTTGAATTTATGAACACCTATAAGATTGAATTTAGGCATCACATCATCAATTAATTCATTGCGTTGGACCTCGCCTGAAGCAGAAAAAAAATTACTTTCAAACTCATTGGGTTTGCGGGTATTCACTTGAATGGTGCCGCCAATCCCACCCTCTGTGATACGCGCCTCGGAACCTTTGATTACATCAAGTGATTTCACCAATTCGGATGCCATGTCACGGAAATCGACCCCACGACTACCAGCCATACCCATGGCGCCTACATTGTTGACCTCAACACGCAGAAGATCGGGGTCAACACCGCGCACACTGACAGAGTTACCTTCACCTATATCACGAGACATTTGCACGCCCGGAATGCGCTGCAGAGCTTCTGCAATATTTTTATCCGGGAATGCTCCTATATCTTCTGCAACCAGAGAGTCGGTCATGGTGACAGCGGCTTTTTTGCGTTCAAGTGCGCTGCGTTGGCTGTAACGAATTCCGGAAACAATAACCTCTTCTACATCTTTGCTTTCTTCTTTGTCGGTTGTGTCCTGAGCCAGAGTTGTCGGCACAATCAAACCAAGGCTGGATGTCAGTAACAGGGAAGCGATGTAACGAGGCAAAACTCTGGCTTTAAATGGAATATGCCCGGAAACAGAGGATGATTTAATATGATTGGGATGACTCATTTTTTTCCCTCAGATTTATTATTTAAGAATTGGCGCGTTAAGTATGGTTAAACAAAGCCGATATTAATCACATAATTTTCAATGTCAATCATATACAGTCATTTAACGGTCAAATATGATCATTTCGGTAACAAATAAAAATGGCCGTTACACTGGGTAACAGCCATCAGAAAAGAGAAATCGGTTACAGGATTACAGCATAGGTATGTATTGGTCCATGCATGTTCGAACGAAAGACCAAATATTTTCCATCGGGTGAAAATTGCAGATTAGGTTCAACCCGATAATCGTGTTTGCTCATATCAACCAGTTTGGTGCCGGTGAGTTTGCCAGGGCGAATCAAGTCTGCGGCATCAGGTGCACTGACAACGTAATCCTCAATAATGTCCGGCCTGAATAAATACAAATATTTTCCATTTTCAGCACGAGCAACCATATCTTTGTCGCTGCCATCACCGGCAAATAATTGACCGTCGCGTGATATCTGGAAATGTACCGACCAATCATCGCGCTGCAGGTGATACCAGATACGTTTTTTGGTTTCAAGGTGATAACTGGCGAGCCAAAACACTTCACCGCGTGGTGTTTGTAAATCGTAATAAATTGTTTTGCCATCAGCCGAAAAAAATTCATGTCCTGCAATTTCCATATTCATGCTGCGTTGATGTAATTTTTGTTTGTTGTTGCCATCTATATCAATCATCCAGATTCTATCCACCATATGCCATGGGCCTTCGTGACAATAAAGTATTTTGCGTGGATCAGTTGGAGAGAATTGCACATGGTTGAGCCAATCAGTAGAGCGCGTTACAACTTTTCGTTCACCGGTTTTGATATTGATGGTAAAAATTTCCATGGGAATTTTTTTAGCCAAACGTTCAGCCATGCGCAGTTCTTTTGCTTCAGCAAAACTCAAGGGTTTGCCATCTTTTCCTGTGGCGTTGTAACCACCATCAGTGTTGGCGATTTTGGGGCCGGGTTGTAATTCCACAAGCCCGGTTGTGTAAGCGCCAGCCATAAGCGTGTCGTTGGCATTGATTGATGTAATAAATCCTTGCGGAAAAACGCCAATGGATTTTTGTTTTCCGCTGGAGATATCAATTGCAAAATATTCAATGTTATCAAATAAATTACTGTTGTCTTTATCTTTAAATTCACCCGTGTATTTTCGTGCGTAACAAATGGGTTGGTTGCGGGACACCATAATGACTTCAAAGCGACCTTCGGCGAGCAGAGAATACCTATGGTTTTTGAAATCGTACAAACCTACACCCTCGGGCGCGTTTAACACCATGAATTGGCTATCTTTGGTGAATGCATTATCGTGAAAATAAAGTGATTTTGAATTATCGGTTTTTGAAAGACGAATAATTTTCTTATTACTGATTGGGTCAATCCATTCTGTCGGGATATTGAATGGCGTTGCCATTTTTTCTGATATTTCTTGTGTATCTGCAAACAGGTTTTTGCCTGTCATCAATAGCAAGCTACTAATGGAAGAAATTAATAATTCCCTTCTTGTTATACTAATTCTTGTTTTCATAGGATTTCTCTGTAGTGAATGAATTCGACACATTCATTTTCCAATTACCTCACG
>CBFGPN010000134.1:0-11240 GCA_965650675.1 uncultured Cellvibrio sp. | reverse complement strand
TTTTTTCCGTCATTCTTGCGTAGGCAGGAATCCACCGAGCAAAAGCTGGATCCCTGCCTTCGCAGGGATGACGTACCTTCGCAGGGATGACGTGTCGTCTTGTTTTTTCCGTTACAAATTAAACGAATAATCCAAATACACTTTCCGTATTGATCCATCACTGTTCGTGGGTTCGAAACTGGCGAAGCGGAGAGAGATGCTGTGTTTTCTGGCGGGTTTGTAGATAAAATCCAGATCAAATTCGCGGCCGATATTTTGGCCTTGTTGGTCATCTTCAAAAAAGTGATAGGAAGTTTCTACGCGAAAAGGCGATGCTCGCCATAAAAGTCCGAGAGAAAAATTTCTTACGCCGGTGTCGGGGGTGTTGCCTATTTCATCTGCCCAACCTTCAAAATCGTGATTGGAACCTAAAGGGGTAATAAATGCAGAACCCTGTTGGCTGCCAAGAATTTCATAGCGCGCATTTATTTCATAGGCGTTAATGCCGAAGCCGACATCAACCAGATAATAATTCAAACCATCTGCATGAATTTCAAATCTGTCCTGTTGTGCGGCTTCAATTTGTACGCGGTATTTCACACTGTCGATTTTATAATTCAGGTTGTAACTCAGGCCCAGCGTACTATTGGAAGCTGCTGCCAGATCGCGATTATCAATACGATAACCATAAGCCACTATACGCGTGTAGTCCCACTCGTTCCATTCCAGTCGGGACAGGTGTGATTGATGTTGATGATCGCCAAGGAATGCAGCCGAACGTTCAAGGTGTTCGTAATTGTGTTCTATGCCAGGATTATTTTTATCCGCATCATCACCATAAATGCGATTGACATTGTCTATGTAGCTGTAAATAAAGTGTGAGTTGCTGGCAATTTTAAATTTTGTGAGTAGTGCATCAAAAGTTTGTTCGTTTTGCCAGAAACCATTGCCGCCAATAAAACGCTGGTTATCAAAATTAATGCGTTGCCGACCGAGATTGATATTCACTGATTCCAGATTGGCAGAAATAAATGCCTGATTAATTTCAGTGCCGGGTGGGTCAGGGATTAAAGGTTGATTATTAAAATCAACGCCATCGCTATGATCATCCTGAAATAAACTACCAATTGCATCCGCCTCCAATGTGGAATGAACAATAGCGTTCCATTCTGATTCAATGGTTCCGCGTAACAGAAGTGATGCGGCCTGGCCTGAATTATCAGCATCCACATTGGCGTAACGCAAACGACTGGACCAATCAAACTCATGTTCGCCCAGCGCAAAACTGCAGGGGGAAACAGTCGAAGCAATCAACGCACAAGACCATAATTTTTTCACTGCCAGTCCTCTGCATTGCCATCATGTAAAAATGTTACGCCTTTGAGTTTGTCCATTTCTTCATAGAGAGGATCCGGCATGGGGTTTTGTCGTGCATCCATGTAGTGCATTTTGGGTAGATGATAAATATCCAGATGCTCGACCAGATTGTTGAACATATAAATTTTTTCCAGTTTGGGTAAATCCTGATAAGTGAAGATCGTTATCTGGTTGTCATTAAACTTTAGTAGTTTCAGTGCCGGTAGATCTTCAAGATGCAGTTTGGTCAGTTTATTGCCAAAAATATACAATTCTTTTAATTCCGGTAATTCATGGAAGTTAACTTGTGTGATTTTATTTTTTGCCAGATTGATATGTTGCAGTTTGGACAATTGACCTATATCGGCTTGCGTTAATTGATTGTTATAAAGCGATAGCTTTTGTAGTTCGGTAAATTGCTTTATCCCATCAAGGGAGGCAATATTTTTCGAGTGACATTCAATACGGGTGATGTCGTTAATCGTTTGCCAATTATTTTTTTGTATGGCTTCAGCAATACAGGTTTGTAAATTTTTATCAGGCAACGAAAACTCCAGCGCCTGACTGATCAGGCTGCTGAGCAAAAGTATAAAGCCGAACAATATTTTTTTTATCATGGTGTTTTTAACAATTGAGTGCGAAGTGCAACCGGGGTTGCATTATATGGCTTTCTCAACCTGTGCGAGTAGAACACAGACACCTTTTGCCAAAATTAACTCACTGGGTTCATCCAGTGGCGAGCCGCCGACATCTTCTTCTGTCAAAATCAAATGCGAAGCATCTTTAATCAAGCGCCATTGTGGAACGGAAATAGAGAGTTGTTTGATATCCGTTTCAGCAAACACACCCAGCGGGCGAATTTGCCCATCGCGCTTGGAAATTGCCCAGAGCTGCAGGTTTTTATCGGCAGGAATTTCTACATTTTCCCACTTCAGCCAAAGTTGTTCGCCGCCAGTTGCAGTGAGTACTGTTAATTGCGGTTTGCCGGAATTATCGGTGAGTACAGCAACATAATCGGCATTCAGTTGCAGTTCCTGATCGCGTGTCACTAACAGACCCAAACAAATCATCAATAACAAGGTGCTCAATGCTGAAATACTTGGCCATAACCAGAAGGATTTTTTCTGTGGCGCCACTGGCTGACGGGTTTGTTGAATTTTCGCCGCAATTCCATGCCAGACTTCCGGATCAGGTTTGACACCTTCTTCTTGCTCGCTAAGGTTCATCAGCTGCTCTTCCCAAAAACTGACTTCAGACTGCAATGCAACATCCTCACGCAACCTTTGCGCAAACTGGTCGCGCTCGGCCCCGCGTAATACGCCGGTGACATAATCAAACGCCAGTGTTTTATCCTCTAGGGATTCTGGCCTTTCGCTTCCAGACATAATTTCAACCTTTCGGCGCCGCGATGGAGCCAGGATTTAACGGTGTTGGTGTTGGTGGAAAAAGTGGTGGCAATTTCTTCACGGGTATGACCATAAAGATAGGCCAATTCAATGCTGCGTTTAATATTGTCCCCGAGTGTGGTCAGGCATTGATACAAATGAAATCGCAGCTGGTTAACGCCGAGTGTGTGTTCGGGTTCATCACCGCCGGAAATATCTTCCATCCCATCAATCGGGCTGGTCTGTTTGCTTCTGCGCATTTCTTTGTCCAGATAATCCAGTGCGCGATAACGGGTAATGCTGGCCATCCAGGTTAAGGGTTTCGCCAGATGAGGGCGGTAACTGCTGGCGTTATTCCAGATTTGCAAAAAAGCCTCCTGCAATACCTCGTTGCCCGACTCTTTGGATTTAAGAATGCGCAGTGTAATAGCGTTCAGATAGGGGCTGACCTGCTCAAATAATTGCTTGAGTGCGGCTTGATCACGCAAGGCGCAACGGGCAATCAGGTTGATTAATTCGTCGTCGTTAGATCGGTTTGTCATGTCGGAATTCTAATCCTGTTCACCATTTAATCCCATCTACGGATTACCCTGAAAAAAGTTGCACCTATTGATATCACCATTTTAGGTTTACTGCGCAAACTGGTGCGACGGCTTTTCTGATTTGCAGAAGTATAGGTGAGTGGTATTGGGCAGTTGCCACAACACATCCTTTTATCCATCGAATAAATATAAAGGTGCTTCTTATGCTCAAGTTCAAATCGGTAGTCAGCTTTGCCAGTGTGGTGATACTGGGTTTTATGGCGTCTATGGTGCAGGCAAAACCCTACAAAGCCGCTGAAATTTATTCCAAGCAAGCCTATAAGTACGGGCGCTATGAAATACGTATGCGGGTGGCCAAAGGCAGTGGTGTGTTATCCACTTTCTTCACTTATAAAAATGGTTCCGAGCAATCGGGTGTGTTTTGGGAAGAAATCGATATAGAGGTTTTCGGTAAAAATAATGCTACCCAGTGGCAATCGAACGTGATCATAGGCACCAATCGCCCGACTACCAAAACCGAAGGTTTACACACCACAGGTTTTTCCATGGGCGATGCCTATCACACCTATGTTTTGGAATGGACGCCCAGCTACATTGCCTGGTTTGTTGATGGTGCGCAGGTGAGACGAATCAATGGCGGGCAATTTGTTACCAGCCTGACCAACCCGCAAGATCTGCGCTTTAATTTGTGGGCAGCCAATATTGCCGAGTGGGTTGGTCCCTGGAATGACAGCATTCTGCCGGTTTACCAGTTCGTGAACTATATTGAATATAAGCCCTGGAACTCCTCGACCAACAGTTTTGGTACGGGTTGGCGCGACGACTTTAATTCGTTTGATGGCAATCGCTGGGGCAAAGCCAATTGGACGTTCAATGAAAATCTCGCTGATTTTGATCCCAATAATGTGCTGGTAAAAAACGGCATTCTGGTGTTGGCATTAACCCGTGAAGGTCAAACCGGCTACAACGGAACACCGCCTGCAGATGGAAATAGTGGCGGCGGCAGTAGCAGTAGTGCCAGCAATCAAACAAGCATCACGATTCAGGCAGAAAATTTTAATGAAGTGGGCGGTAACGTCACAGTGTCTGGCGGAGTAGTTGGCTATATAGACGCACGCGAATGGTTTAAATATAACAATATCAATATTCCAGCAAGCGGAACTTATAAAGTGGAATATCGTGTTGCATCAGCACTGACCACTGCGCAATTTACGTTGGATAGAAATGGTGTGGGTTTGGGCACTATCAGTGTGCCGAACACTGGCGGCTGGGGAAATTATCAAACCATTTCACACAATGTGTATTTAAATGCAGGATCACAAAGTTTGGCGATTTATGCTAACAGCGGTGGCTTTAATATTGATTGGATAAAACTGACCAGGATTTGATAATTTTTTATTTTTATTGAGAGGTTTGCACAAATCAAAATTCATTGTCATTCCTGCCTTCGCAGGGATGACAAGGTGAAATTAAACAAAAAATGGATTCGTGCAAGCCTCTTATTTTATTCGTCAATCTCGTAAAAGCGGGAATGATGGTATACATCCGTTGATTGAGACAAATATATGCGCAGTTTTTTAATTCTATTTGCAGTGTTGATGGGATTATCGACAGATCTTTCCGCAAAACCCTACAAAGGTGCGGAAATCTATACCAACCAAAGTTATTTATATGGGCGTTACGAAATGCGTATGCGTGTCGCCAATGCCAGCGGTGTGTTATCCACATTTTTTACTTACAAAAACGGTTCGGAAGTCAGCAATACTTTTTGGGAAGAAATTGATATAGAAGTGTTTGGTAAAGATAACGCCACAGTGTGGCAAAGCAATATTATTCTCGGTAGTTCACGCCCTGCCATACACGCAGAGCAAGAACATGAAGTGGATAATTCGTTGGCGGATGCCTATCACACCTATGTTTTGGAATGGACACCGGATTATGTTGCCTGGTTTCTGGATGGTGTAGAAGTGCGGCGCATCACCGGTACCAGTACGGTCACCAGTCTTACCAATCCGCAAAGTTTGCGATTTAATTTGTGGGCATCTGAATCTGTTGAATGGGCCGGTAGCTGGAATGATTCGGTTTTACCGGTTTATCAATTTATTAATTATTTTGAATACAAATCTTACAATCCGGTTACCAAAATATTTGAGGGCGGTTGGCGCGATGAATTTGATACTTTGGATACGGTCCGTTGGGGTAAAGCCAATTGGACTTTTGAGCATAATCGCGTCGATTTTGCGCCGGAAAATGTAGTGATCAAAAATGGCATTTTGGTTTTGGCACTCACAACAGAAAATGCTACAGGTTACACCGGCACACCACCGATAGATGAACCCGCGAGCAGTTCAAGTTCGAGTGCAAACTCCAGTAGAGTTTCGTCAAGCTCTGCTGCAAGCAGTTCAAGTCTTGTTAGTAGCAGCTCATCAATTTCTTCATCAGCGCCTGCAACAAATTCTGGCGGTGATTCTGGTGGAGGCGCTATTAATTTATTCTGGTTATTGTGTCTAAGCGGATTATTGTTACGCAGAAAAAATTTGAATTAAAATTAATCTTTAATTCAGCAGGGAGTAAGATCCCTCCCCCTGCCACAAATTGCAGGAGCAATTTGCACAGCGAAGCTGCCCGAAGGGGAAACCATAGGACTGGTTTCTGAACGGGAGGTTAGGAGGGGGTAAGGTTTTCAAAAGATTTCTTACGAAAATCCGCTGCTGACATACCCGCATAACGTTTAAAAAATCGATGAAATGAAGATTTACTGTTAAATCCGGATTCAAGCAGAATATCCAGAATCGTCATCTGGGCACAATCCGGATCAAGCAACATTTGTTTGGCTTTGTTGACCCTATATTCATTGACGAATTCAAAAAAATTGGTATTGAAGTGTTTGTTGATAATGCTGGAAACTTCGCGATAATGAATGCCCACATGCCGCGCAAATTCTTCAATATTCAAATTGGGTTTTAAATAGAGTTGCTGTTTTTCCATTGCATCGCGAATACGATTAATTGATTGCGGAGATGCTTCAGCAACGGGCGCTTCTTTTTCTTTTGATTTGCTGCGTGTTTGCAGTAATTGATGTGCGTAGAGCAGACTGTAGATAAATAAAGCATTTACCAACAAAAATGTAATGTAATTGTCAAAAATACCAAAACTATCCGCTATGTTCAGGCTGACATTTTGTCCCAATAAATGCACAAGCAACGACCATAACCAATTGATAGCAAACCCCAGGGTGAGTAACAACAGCCAATAAGGTCCTTCCAAATGTAAACTGGAATAGAATTCTTTTAACTCACGTTTATAACGACTGATTTCCAATACCGCTGCAAAAGCATAGACCATCGGCATGCACTTGAGGTAATGCCACAAGTAGTTTGTCAGTGCAGCTGAATGAGCTGTATCCTGCCCGACGAAAAATCGCAAATTATCACTATCCAGATTGCCCCAAACAACAAAACTGAATGCCACTGGCAGATGCAATAAATGCAGTGCATCGGTTAATTGCAAACTGAAATTTGTGCGGGTGATGGATGCCACATAAAAATACAAACACAAACTCTTGCCCACCACCGCGAATACCAATCCCAGTGACAATAACATCTTGGCATAGTCGGTTTGCAAATGAATCTGATCGCTCCATAACAACAAATTACAGAATGCACTCAAACCCACGAAAATAAAAAATCCTGATAAAAAACGTGAAGCCAGTACGCTTTGTTTGGACAACACCCATTGAAAAATAACCAACAGCATACTGACGGTCAGCGTCAGTAACAGAATTAAATCATGAATGTTAAAGAGCGGTGTTTTCATTTGTTTTTTACGGAATAGATGACTCAATATCAGCGTCATTCACACCGTTCAAATTCATCAACACTTTTACCTGCTTTTGCAAAAGTAAAACCTGGTCAGTAAGTTCAGTTATTTTGTATTCAAGCTGTGCTACCTGATCGTTATCAACTGGATGACTGGTTTTGGCCGCGCTGACCATGGCTGCAATTGCTGTTAAATCCGGTTTCCCACAAAGCAAATGCATATATCGGTCTTCACGCTGGCCGGCAACACGTGGAATCTTTACAAAATAAGGCGTGGATTTTGCGCACAAATATTCCATTTTCTCTTCAACGGCTTTGTTATTTTCAAATTCAAACATGCGTTGAGTTCGCGAAAATAATTCTGCCAGAGTTTGCGGGCCTCGCAGTAACATGATGCACAGCAATGCTTGCGTTGCTTTGTCCAGCCCCAGAACTCTTGTTAATCGTTGGTCGAAACGCGGCGCACGACCCGAATAATCCACATGAATCCAATTTTTATCCTGCAATTGACTGGTGCAACGTTGCAATTCACCCTGTTCATAATGACTCACAGGCTCACGGCTGGTTTTTTGATTACAGGCTAATACCAGGCTATTCAGCGTAATCGGATAAGCCTCGGGTGTAGTAAGCTGTTTTTCCATTAATGAACCCAGCACACGTGCTTCAATGGCCGTTAACAGGATTTCATCTTCATTAGTGTTGGATTCCATTATTTTTCCTCAGTGATAAGTTTGAATTGATATTAACTTATTCTGAGGCACTTGTTATAAAAATTTCCTGGTGGGTGCGATATAGCTACGCAAACCTATTTTTCAGGATTTAAACTTCAGGATTTCCTGGATTTGTAAAACTTCCAGACCAACAATATGCCCAGAACACCAAAGCTGGCTGATTCAGGATGCAACAATACAAATAAAATATTACCAATGATAAATAAATTGATGAGAATTAGGTCGGCTTCTTCATTTTGAGTATGGGAACCTACACTGATAAAGGAAAGTCGTAATTTGACAATTTGAATTAACCATTTCATAGCAAACCTCATAAATGTAAACCAGACCAAAACGATCATTTATTTTGGCGACTCGTAATTGGGTGCTTAATACAGACCCAGAATAAAGAGATTAGATTAAGCGAAACTTAAACATGCTTAACATTTGTCACCATTAGTAGACAGCTCAATAGTGATAACCTATTGAAGTTAAAATAGTTGATGTGGAAAATTCTGCGCCAAACAAGCCAGTGATTCAAAAATCCAGACGATACAGCATGAGAAATGTTACAAGCGTTAAAAAATAATTTTTTAAAAAGAAATTCCCATTATTAGGAAACACTTGTCGTTTGGATCCATTGATGCAGGTAGATGTTTACGGGATATAAAAAATCCCGGCTCTTAATACAGTAACCGGGATGGGTGTGGCAGGCAAAAACTGATAAGGTGTTGGCTTTAATTTACCACTCAAACATCAAGCCAAACAGTGGTAAAGCAGAACCGTCTTCTATTTCATCAACGCCGCGACGTTCGTTGAAATCGGAATCGCTCGGGTTATCAGATCCAAGCAAGTTAATAACATCAATAAAAGCGATCACTTTGGTTCTGCCGAAAGTGCGGATATAGTCAAGGCGAACGTTCAATGCATTAAAGGTGTCATATCTATCGGTGTTGATGGAAATGGTTTCGCGTGAATAGCGAAATGGCTGGCCTGCTCCCAATACATCTTCATTAATCAGATATTCATTGCGTGGTTTTCCTGATGCAAATTTCCAGCGCGATGAAACTTTCCAGCGTTGGTTAATTTCCCAGACACCACCAATACTGAAAATATGGGGGCGATTAAAACTGGCATCGTATTCCCTGCTGTCGGCAGTATCACGTTGAACGGCATCATTGTAGGAATAGTTGATACTGGCTGACCAACCATCATCAAATTGACGGGTCAATGCGGTATCGACTCCAAAAGATGTTCCTGTTCCTTCATTACTAAACGTTTTGTTGACACCATCGCCTTCGACAATCAGGTTATCCAACTCTTGATAATAAGGTTCGATAAAAAATTGCACGTCACTATTAATTTGATACGCAAAACCGACACTGAATTGATCGATAACTTCGTTTTCCAATTTCGCAGCTGAAGCGTCACTGGCGCGATCCCCGAAGCGGGGCGCTTGATAATAACGGCCTGCGGTGGTTGTTACCCGCAAGTCATCATTAATCGGCCAGGTTGCACCAATACGCGGTGACAATAAATTCTCTTCCGAAAAATTGTCGCGCTCATATCTCACACCGGCACGAAAACTCCAGGCATCAAACAGAAAATCCTGATTGAGATAGGTAACATAATTGACTTCTTTTTGTTGATATTGGTTGTCCACCGCTTCAGGTGTTAACACCACATATTTTTGTTGTGGGGAATCGCGATAATCATCCTGATCATAGGTATAACGAATCCAGTCATCTGTCAGGCTTAATGCAAATAACAAATCTGTCTGAATCACACGTAAGCCTGCAGAAAAACGTCCAAGATCATTGCCTGTTTCAAAATCCGTTTGTAATCCCAGCTCTGTTTCTTCACGCATCGAATTGAAAATATTACTGCGCCGTGGAATATCTTCAGCATCAGTGCCTACTGGCACCTGATCAGGATAGGCTTCACCTATGGTGTTGTCTTCTTCGTAATTACGATGATAAATTTGATTGGTTAATTGGCTTTCGCTACCAATTAATTTAGTCCAGGTGGCCGCAAACAAACTGTTATCCGTTTCGGTAGAAACCAGATCTGTACTGCCGTAATCCCCGCGTCCGGTTTCATCGGAAGCCAACACGTTATCGATATCGCGCAAATATTCTTCGGGTGCGTAGATCGCCAAAAATTTCAAACGGTCAGCATCACCCAGCTCGGTAGATGTTTTTAAAATGATGTCCGTTAATTGCGGCGCGCCAATATCTTCCAAATCAATCATTTGAAATAAACGATCAAAATTGTAATCGCGCGCCGAAAAAAGTACCGAGGTTTTATCATGAAAACCACTGGGGCCATCGTAACCAATTTCAAAACCGGCAATATCCAGACGCGTGCGATAAGACGCGGTTTCCGGATTGCCTTCTGCAACATCCAGTTTTAATAATGAACCGGATTTCCCACCATAAGCAGGGTTCCAGCCTCCCGGTTGAAATTCCGCTTTGCCAATAGTGTTGGGCGCAAACACTGAATAACGGCCACCACCTTCAACTTCATCGGGATCACCAAAACTATCGCTGAAATGAACCAGATTTTCGAAAGGAACGCCATCAACCAAAATCAAATTATCACGAGGCCCGTTACCCCGAACTGTATAGCTGGAAAATTCGCCATCGCCAAATAAACCGGGCAAACCATCGAGTGAACGTAAAACATCACCGCCACTGCCTGCTGCGCTGTTTAAATCTTCGCGGTCAATATTACTGGAGCCAACAGGATTCAATGGATTTCCGCCCATGGATTTTCCCAACACCATGACTTCTGCAATACCGACATTCAAAAAACTCAGACGTGTTTCCAGTGGTGTGGTTTTATTTTTTTCCACTCGCACGCTGGGTAAGCGTTGGCGCTGGTAATTCGGGTGGCTCACAACCACCGCATATAACCCGGGTTGTAAATTACCGATCCTGGCAATTCCCTGATCATTTACATTTACCGTTTGCACTGCGCCATCGCGGGATGTGACCTTAACTGAAACACCGGTAAGGGGCCTTTGTGTATCGGCGTCAATAGCAATCAGACGAATCTTGCCTGTATCGGCATAAACATTTACAGACAACAGAATAAAAAGCATTGCAAGTAATGTTTGCAAAAATGAATAAGATAAATTCCTTCGCGGAAAGCGTGATAAAAACATAACAGACCTCTTTAAATCCGAAGTGGTGGGTAACAGGAAGTGAAATCGTGAGTCTTGACAGGCAGGAAGGTAAAAATGAAATCTTTTTTGTCTCACTCGTTGATATAAACACTCCATATTTCCCATAAAGTTTTCCTTTTAGTTGAGCTTGATGCCATATCCTATGACACTAGTATGCGAGCACTGTCCGGCGCTCAAATTAATGAATGTTGATTGTCTAACAAATCTGTTTTAAAAATATTACACAATCAATAAAAACGTCGAAACGCTTTCGCGGCAATCAT
>CBFGPN010000133.1:0-11271 GCA_965650675.1 uncultured Cellvibrio sp. | reverse complement strand
CTCATAAGGTGGCCTTCCACCATCTGCCGGATTAGGAAATACGTCGTGAATCGCCAAATAACCGCCGGGTATTATATGCCGACTCCAGGATTCATAATCATCCAGTGCTGCTTGCATACTGTGTCCGCCGTCAATAAAGACCAGTGATAAAGGTGTAGTCCAACATTGTGCAACCAAACGCGATGGCGCCACTATAGGGATGACGGTATCTTCAAGTTTTGCACTCGCAAGTGTTTTGCGGAATTCACGAAAGCTGTCCATTTTATTGGTTTCAGTATCAAACAAATCCGGATCGTGATATTCCTCGCCTAATTGGTGTTCTTCACTGCCGCGATGATGGTCAATTGCAAATAAAATATTTTGCTTTTGTTGGCAAGCGGTACCCAAATACACGGTAGATTTCCCACAATAACTGCCGATTTCCAGGCAAGGCCCAAAAGTGGATGCTGCTAATGCAAGCTGATAAAGCGCTTCACCCTCGGTTTTATCCAAAAATCCTTTTACACTGTCGATATCAATTGGCAACATAAGTTTTTCCGAAAATATTTGTTTGTATCATACACTGTAATGAATTTACATAAGAGCAAAATCAATGCGACGTAACAACACGCCTTATTTCATTAAATCAATCTATAAGAAAATCAATGCCTGGTATGTGCGTCATTTTATTGCCCCACAGTTTGATTCCCTGGGTAGTATTCCGGAAATCGCTCATCCACGCAGTCTGGTTATTTTTGGTCGTAATATTCATCTGGGAAAATTCGCACAAATTATTTGTTCAACGGATAACAAAGTACGCTTCACTACCTGGCCGGGTAAAAAAAGTCATGCAGAAATCATAATCGGTGATTATTGCCTGATATCACCCGGCACCCGTATTTCCGCCGCACAATCCATTCGTATTGGTGATAATTGTATGTTTGCAGCCAATGTTTATATCAGCGATAGCGACTGGCATGGTATTTACAATCGCATCCGACCTTTTCGTTGTACCAAACCGGTAGTGCTTGAGAATAATGTGTGGCTGGGAGAAAGAGTGATTGTTAATAAAGGCGTTATTATTGGCGAAAATTCAGTGATAGGTGCAGGTTCGGTAGTGACCAAAAATATTCCCGCCAATTCGATTGCGGTTGGTAATCCGGCAAGGGTGATTAAAAGTATTAATCCAAATCGCCGCATGTTAAAACGTGAAATGCTGTTTAAAGATCCGGAATATTATTTTCACAATCAAGCCGAGTTGGATAAATATATGCTAGGAAAAAATTCTGTCTGGAATTGGTTGCGTGGCCTGTTTTGGCCAAATAAACATGATTAACATTTCACATGCAGATTATGGGATAAGATTATGCAAAAAAATCAAACCGTTTTTTTATTGTTGTTGTTTCTATCGCTAACATTGCAAGCCAAACCCTTGCAGCTGAATGATCAATATGAAGTTTTTGATGCCGAGCCAATTAATATAAACAAGGCCATAGGTCAACAACCTGTCTATATTAAATTTTGGGCAACCTGGTGTCTGGAGTGTCGTCAGGAACTGCCAAGCTTGCAAAAAACCTATGAAAAATTTCAGAAGAAAATTGCAATCTACGCCGTCAATCTCAATATCAATGAAACAGATGATTTTATTCGCCAGCTCAAACAAAAACACAATTTAACGATTCCGATAGTCATGGATAATAATGGTTCTATTGCCAGTAACTTTCTATTTTACGGGACCCCTTTTCACGTATTGATTAATGCCAAAGGTCAGGTCGTTTATAGCACCTATAAGGACGATGCCAGTCTTCAGCAACAACTTGAGCTATTATCCCAACCAGAAAGCAAACCATTAACTCTTGAAACATCACCTTCAGAGGGATCAGTAGTTCCGAATCAGAAAAAAGGGATTTCATTGCTGTATTTATCGGCCACTTGGTGCGATTGGTATATGAAAGATATACATCCGGACATGGCAAAAAACTGTATCAATGCGACGCAGTTAATGAATCAGCTGTACGCACAAAATTCCAGGATGATATTAAACGCTTACGTCACTCACTTATGGACTGAAGAAAAAGATTTGAATGACTATCTGAAAAAATTTTCTATTCCGTACAAAGTGAGTATTGATGAAGGCAGCATAGCTCGCCACTATCGTGTTACCCAATACCCAACGTTAATTGTGTTTAAAAATGGAAAAGAGGTGAAACGTTTTAGTCAATTTGAAGATGCAGAAACGATTAGTAAATTTGTTCAGGAGGTTTTCACAAATCCTATTTGATTTAGTTATCACAGGATATTCTTAACAACGCTGCAACCGAAATACTGTCAGTAATGTCGCCGCGTTTGACCATTGCGATGGCTTCTGTAAGTGGCATTTTTTTGTATTCAATGTCTTCTGTTGATTCCAGTGCTTGCTGTCCTGCTGATAATCCTTTGGCGATAAAAATAATTGCCAGTTCGTCAGATACTGAATTGGATAAATGCATGCGCATAAGTTCGGTGACTTCTGTTGCTTTTAATCCAACTTCTTCTTCCAGCTCCCGACGTGCGGCGCTTATTGGATCTTCACCTTCTGGGCATCCGCCTTCGGGGATTTCCCATGTGTATTGATCGAGTGTGTAGCGGCTTTGTTTAACCAGCCAGGTATTCCCTTCTTCATCTATCGGCAACACGCCAATTGCAATATTTTTAAAATGAACCGTACCGTAAATGCCATCCGTTCCTTTGGGGGTGATGACTTCATCGTGTGTGACTTTTATCCAGGGGTTTTCGTATGCAACACGTGATGATTTGACTTTCCATCCACCGATTTTTTCTTTCAGATCAGAATTTTTCATAAAAACAGTTTCAAATTAATGCAGTCTGTGAGCAGCTAATTGAATATCTGCCACTGATTTACCCAACAGCGTAATGTTGCCTTTGTATCGATCAGCACCGGTTGAGGTAAATTCAAATTGATAATGACGACGTAAAAACCATTGTTGTGAAAGTTTTACAGGGCGAATAGCGCGCAAAACAATCGTTTGGTCGAGTAATTGCACATCGGCTTCGCGACAAAATTGCAGGGCAGATTTGTAGGCAAGATCTTTATAAGCGAGATTTTTATACCAAAGCGCAGCAATAAAACCAAAGGCTGTCAGCCACAGTATGCTGTAGATATCAATGTACATTCAAAAATCCGTAAGCTTGGAAAACGACAAGCCAAAAACAACAAAGGGTGATTGATCGCTCAATCACCCTTTGTATTTTCACTCATCTATTAAAGAGGAGTTACGTTTTCGGCTTGTGGGCCTTTTTGACCTTGGGTCACTTCGAAAGTCACTTTTTGACCTTCTTTCAGCGTTTTGCGGCCGTTGCCGTTAATCGCGCGGAAATGTACGAATACATCCGAACCACCATCACGCTCAATAAAACCGTAACCTTTGTCATCGTTAAACCACTTAACAACACCAGAGACCAAATCTGACATACTTTCCTCGTCTTGCATAAAAATGTCAGCTGAGCAGCTGACCGAACATAAAAACCGACTTTACATAAAGCCAGGGTGAAATAGCTTAGTAAAGCTATTGCTCAGGTCGTGGTCGTCCAAAGTGGTCTTGAGCAAGAGGTCTTACAAAAGGCGGAGCTTGGGGCGGATCTCAATCTGTAGCGGCTCAAAAGTAAATCAGTTGTTATAGTGAGTCAAGCAAATATCCATGAAATTGATGATTGCCATGAATATTAGTAACAAGGAGTAACACTTGGCCATCTGTTGTCACATAAATTTACCCTTTATTTTCAGTCCTTTGCGACTGCATTGGCTTTTTTTCGTGCAAGAACTTCATGCAGAAAAATAGCCACAGGAATTATCAATATGCCAAGGGTCATGGCTTCGTGTTTCAGGGTTTGAAATTGATAACCTTGCTTGGCTAATTGGAAACAGGCCAGACCAAAGGCCGCTGCAGCGAAATACCCCCAACGCGATTGTTTCCACACACCGAAACCTATGGCTGCAGTAACCAGCGCCAAAAAATAGCCCACGACATGACCGAAGGTAGCGAAGGTAACAATAGAAACCAAAAGCAGCACCAACACCAGATAATTTAATAACAAGGCAAATTTTTTCATGAGTAGTTTTTTATCAAACAGAAAATATAAATTAAGACAAATGGATTAAATTAATCCGATGATTTTTTTCCTTTCCCGAACCAGCTTTGGTACTTTTTATGAACACCCCTGGTAAATGCCTGCGAATAGTCTTCCAGCAGGTCAACCCCTACCAAAACAGCAATCACTACCAGTGAAAGTTTAATGGCAACCATGTTGTAACCAATCGCTATACAAACCCCAATTGAAGCCAATGCCCAAATTGTTGCGGCTGATGTTACGCCAAGAACAAAACCATCACGCGCCAGCATCACACCTGCGCCTAAAAAACCAATACCTGTAATGACCTGCCCGATAATTCGGGATGGATCTGTGACAACGCGAGTTCCGTTTTGATCGACACCGGTGGATACAATCATGGATGCCGCAATAAAAATATAGGTGCCGAGTGTGATCAATGATGACGTTCGGATACCGACAGGTTTTCCGCGCAGTTGTCTCTCTGCGCCGATAATTGTGCCACACAGCAAAGAAGTACCTATGGCATACCAGTCGAAGGGTGCTATTGAGAGAAAAGACAAATCCATGCTGGCCTCGCAGTTTATACAATCGATTAAAATTAAAGCCCCATTGCTTGATGAATAATCATTTTTTTAATGGTTGCATTTGAGTCTAGCTGACGCATACCAAAATTGCGCAACCAATTGGCCGATAAAGAGCGATGGGAAAATAATTGTTTGAATCCTTCCATAGCGGACATCATGCCAAGATTGTGTGCCAGGCGCTGTCGTTGATAGCGTCGCAAAATGGAAAAATCGTCCAGAGGGATATTCCGTTGTTGCGCACGCAAAATTTCCCTTGCCAAAACCTGCGCATCGAGAAAACCCAGATTAACACCCTGCCCGGCCAGTGGATGAATATTGTGTGCGGCATCACCAATCAATGCAATTTTCGGTTGAATATAATTCCGTGCATGTCGCTGCCTGAGTGGATACATAAAGCGTTCAGATGCATGCAGAATTTTTCCTAATTTACATTCAAACGCTTTTTCCAGGGCGATACAAAAATCTTCATCTGACATTGCCATCAGCTCATCTGCCAATTTATTTTCAGCGGACCAGACAATTGAACAAAAGTGTTTGCCATTCACATCGGCCAAAGGCAAAAATGCCAGTGGACCGGTGTGCATAAACGATTGCCATGCAGTGAATTGATGTGGCAATTCTGTTTGTACCTGGGTGACTATAGCTTTGTGTCCATAATCCCATTCCCGCGTAGCAAAATTTGCAAGTTCTCGTACCTGCGATTGTGCTCCATCAGCAGCAATTAACAAGCGGGTGGTAAAAGGTTCGCCCTGATTCAGCACCACTTCGGGTAAGGATAGTGTTTGAATATCCAGCAAATGTGCCGGATGGATAAATTTAATTTGTGAATGCTGTGCAATTTTTTTCTGCAAACTATGAATGATGACAGAATTTTCAACAATATGCCCAAGATGCGGTGAAGCAACTTCTGCAGCATCAAAATGAATGCTGGAGGTTCCCTCTTTATCCCACACATGCATTTGTGAATAGGGGCAAACACGTTGTGCAAGAATGTCATCCCACACATTTAATTGCGTTAAAAAATTTTGTGATGCCTGTGTTAATGCGACTACTCGTGGATCAAAATCTTCACCACTAAAAGATGCAGTATGATCAGTAGCATCCACCAGACAAATCGAGAGCTGGCAATCCACATCTGCCTGCGCAATGGCACAGGCCAGACTGGAACCAACCAATCCCGCGCCGATAATGGTGATATCGTAAGTTTGCATATTCATCCGGTTTTACCCATGGTTTGATGTACCAGAATATTTTTTAGTGAAGGAATTGATTCCAGCCCTAAAAACCCAAGATGCCTTAACGCGATTAACGGTAATTTACTGTTGGAAAATATTTTTACCAATTGATCACTGAATAGAATGGTCGTGCTTTGATCTTTATGTTGCCGAGCCAAATAATCCTGTAACACCGATAGCTTGCCTAAAGGTGTTTCGGACTGTGTTAGTTGCCGGGTTAAACTTGCGCAATCGCGCAAAGATAAATTAAATCCTTGTCCTGCAACCGGATGTAAAAAATGTGCAGCATTACCAATTAATACCAGATGTGAACGGATTTGTTCTTTGGCCGTGACCAATTGTAATGGATATGCATGACGTTGGCCGACACGTAAAAAATTTCCCAATCGATTACCAAAACGTTTTTGCAAATGCGTTAAAAATATTTCTTCAGGTGCATTGAGTAATTCACTCGCTTGCTTTTCAGGTAGTGTTAATACCAAGGCTGCTTCTTGTGCAGATGCACTTTTCCCCAGTGGTAATAAAGCAATGGGTCCCAATTCGGTAAAACGTTCATAAGCTGTGTGTTGATGGGGTTCTGAAAAGGCAACATTGGCGATAATCGCCGTTTGATGATAAGGCTGAATATTAAAATCAATGCCCAATTGCTGTGCCAGTTTTGATTGTCCGCCATCAGCCATAATCACCAAATCAGTTTCTATCTGTTCAATTTTTGTGGATGTGGTATGCCTAAGCTGCACAGCAGCTCCCGTTTTTTTCGGTGTAATTTTTTCGGCACAAGTCGAAGAAAACAATTGAATGTTGGGCAAGTTTTTCATTGCAGATAACAGGACTTTGCCAATCCATTGATTGGGTATTACATAGCCGACTGCATCAACAGCGTAATCCTGCGCATTAATTACTCCGCCCATTAAATGCCCGGCATCACTGATATGAATTTTACGAATTGCAGTAGCCTGTTCTGATAATTTTCCCCACACATCCAATGATTGAAAAATGCTGATACTGCCATGTGCAATTGCAGTCGATCGCGCATCAAAACTTGCATGAAAAAAATTGGCTTCATTTTCCGAAAAGGATTGTGCATCCAGCAACGCAATGCGCCACTCCGCATTTGCATGCGCCAACAATAAAGCCAGACTCATGCCGACCATGCCGCCGCCGATAATGGTGATGTTGTAGTGGGATTGTGTCTTTATGTTTTCAATCATTTGCTAATAGTTCTGTAATAAACTTGAGCTTGTTTCAGTCAGGCGATATTTTTGTATTTCACTCATTAAGTCGCCATCAATTTTTCAATTTCTTGCACAGTCTTTGGAACATTTTTTGTCAACACTTCATTTCCATCTTTGGTGATCACCACATCATCTTCAATGCGAATGCCGATGCCGCGCCATTTTTTTGCGACTTTTTCATTGTCGGGTGCGACGTAAATTCCCGGTTCGACTGTCATCACCATTCCCGGTTCGAGCAAACGCCATTCGCCGCCGACTTTATAGTCGCCAACATCGTGCACATCCATACCTAACCAGTGGCCTGCGCGGTGCATGTAAAATTCTTTGTAGGATTCGGATGTAATTAATTCTTCCAGTTCACCTTCAAGCAAGCCTATATCGAGTAAGCCTTGAGTGATAACACGTACAGTAGCTTCGTGTGGATCATTCCAGTGATTGCCGGGTTTGGCGACAGCGATTGCGGCAAGTTGTGCGTCCAAACAAATGTTGTAGAGAATTTTTTGCTCGTTGGAAAATTTTCCGTTAGCCGGAAACGTGCGTGTGATATCAGCAGCGTAATAATCCAGTTCACAGCCTGCATCGATTAAGACAAGATCACCATTTTTAATCGCAGCAGAATTTTCGATGTAATGCAAAATGCAGCCATTTTTTCCGCCACCAACAATAGAGTTGTAGGCAGGAAAACGCGCGCCGTTGCGATGAAATTCGTGAAGAATTTCAGCTTCAAGTTGATATTCCAGCATGCCGGGTTCGCAAATTTTCATGGCGCGTATGTGAGCTGCAGCAGAAATATCGGCAGCTTCTTTCATGACTCGAATTTCCGCTGCACTTTTAAATAAACGCATATCATGTAACAGGTGGCTCAAATCCAAAAACTCACCCGGTGGTGTTGCGCCTGAACGCACTTTTGCACGTATGGTGTTGATCCATTCCATGACTTGTTTATCAAATTCTCCGTCTTTGCCCATCGCATAATAAACACGCTGACGACCTTCGAGCAGGCCTGGCAAAATATCGTCTATGTCATCAATTGGGAATGCATCATCGGCATCAAATTGTTCGCAAGCACCTTCAGGGCCTGCGCGATAACCATCCCAAATTTCGCGTTCGCGATTGCGTTCGCGCACGAACATCACAAAAGAACCATGTTCACGACCGGGAATTAATGCAATGACTGCTTGCGGCTCTTCAAAGCCGGACAAATATAAAAAATCGCTGTCCTGTCGATAATGATATTCAGTGTCACGACTGCGAACCCGCTCGGGTGCTGCCGGCAAAATAGCAATGGAATTGGGTTCCATCATATCCATTAATTGTTTGCGGCGACGAGAAAATTCTGTTTTGGTGATGCGCATAATCTTTCCGTATCAAAAAATACCGTTAATGAATTTGTTGCGATGCGGGTGGGGTAACGGGTTCAGTGGTTGCAAACTCTTCGTAGAAGCTGGACGCAATCATGCGTACGTACTCAGTGACTTCCATATAATCTGCTTCATTTGCCTCATCATCTTCTTCATCGTCCACTTGAATTTGTACTATAGCGGCGAGGTCTCGCAATCGATCCTGGGCTTCTTCATCCAATTGACGATTTGTGGCATCGACACTGCCGAATCCTGTTAAGAAACCGTGGCACCACTGGCTGAGTGCAGTGACACGATCAGAGATTAATTCATCATCGTCGGGCAGCAATAATGTTAATGAGAAATCGTTGCGAAATTGTTCGCGCGTGACATGGTAAACCTGAGCCAGTAAATCGCGAATACGGGGTTCCGGTGCCTGGGTGAAATCCAGAAATTCCACGGCATCCAATAACCATTGAACTTCCGAGACTTGTGCACCGCCGGATAATTTTCCACAGAGTAATCCATGCAGTTCGGAAGGGCTATTCAATACACCGAGAGGGCTCAGGGCACTAGCCAGCTGATCGAAATCAATTTTTGCAGGAAGGGGTAATTCACTCATCAAAAACTCCAGATGCGTCTAAAATAGAAACGAATGATGACGGTATCCTAACACAAGACAGTGCTGTCATTGACCGTCCGACAGGCTCACAATATAGTGGCGCCTGCTCTACCACAGGTTATCTAGACTATGTCAAATGATCTTTTACTCTCTTTGGAAACCAAACTGGATCGTCTATTGCTGGCGTGCCAGCGATTGCAACAGGAAAATGCCGAGCTCAAAGCCCGTGAAAGTGAATGGCATAGGGAACGGCAACGATTAATTGAAAAAAATGAGCTGGCTCGCAGTCGTGTTGAGGCGATGATCACGCATCTTAAAAGTCTGGACGTGGAATAGGTCACACGAATGTCAAACGAAACTGTTACTGTCCGCATTTTGGATAAAGAATATCAAGTCGCTTGTCCCAGTGAAGAGCGTCAAGCTTTGCTGGATTCCGCGCATCTATTAAACGAACGCATGAAAACGATTCGTGGAACAGGAAGCATTGTTGGGCTTGAACGTATTGCAGTTATGGCCGCATTAAATTTAAGCCACGAATTATTACAGGCGAAGCAGGATTCCGGTGTTAGTGCAAATCAAGCCGATTTGCAACGTTTGCATGATAAATTGGATAAGAATCTGGCTTTATTTTTGTAATTTATTTTGCTTGTTTATTTCATGGCATTAAAGAAGTGAAATTGATTCAAAAACTCTTGAAGCAATTTGCTGTTGATGAGTTATACTTGCTTCAAGCCCTGAGGTGTTCGTGATCCAACAATGTCCTTGAGCCGATAAATGTAAACCCGGCAGTATCTCGTTGAGTTTGGTGTGCATGTCCGCCTGACGGAAAGCCTAAAAAACCACAGGTATCGCCACCTTGAACCTTTGGGTTCAAGGCCAGTTTGGTAGCGACATTTCGGGGTTCCTATTTTTTATGAAATTACCTTCCGATATTTCTATTACTTCGCGCAATCAATTGCGCGAAGAACTTCGTAGTAAACGCAAAGCCATTAATTCAAAACAACAAACCGAAGCAGCAATTAATCTTTTAAAAAATATTCTTAAACTTCCTATTTATTTAAAAGCTAAATATATCGCCGTTTATTTATCCAGTGATGGTGAAATAGATTTGCAGCCGCTAATCCATCAAAGCTGGGCCATGAACAAAAAAGTTTATTTGCCGGTATTAAAACCCAAATCGCGAGAACTCTGGTTTGTTGAATACACACCGCAAACAGAATTAATTGCCAATCGTTTTAAAATCTTCGAGCCCGATCCAAACAAAAACCAAAAATTACCAGCACATTTGTTGGATATAGTATTTATGCCTTTAGTGGGTTTTGACAATCAGGGCAATCGGTTGGGAATGGGCGGCGGTTTTTATGATTCCACATTTGCATTCAAAAAAGAGAAGCCAAAATCGAAGCCTTTATTGATTGGGGTTGCACATGAGTGTCAGAGGGTGGAGAAGATTGATGTGGAGGAGTGGGATGTTAGGTTGGATAAAGTGGTGACTGAGAAATTGATATATTGCAAGTAAAACCCCGTCGAAACGGGGGCTTTCGGTTTTTAGAATTTTTTTGCTATACCAAAGTTAAAACCAGAATAATCATATTCGTCTTCACTTAAATACATAATGTATTCACCACTGAAAACAATACCGGTTGATGTTTCAGCTTCTAGGCCTAAGCCATAAGAAAGACCTGAATCATCTTCGGAGATACTTTGATTAAAATCAGGTATAGAAGCCTCTAATTTCCCTTTTGTGAATCCAAGGAGACCATAAAAATTAGTACTTTTATTAAGATTCACATCTCCTTTTATGAATATAGAGATTGCCTGTTTAACTTCAAGCTCAACATCTAATCCATCAACTGAAATATTATCTTCAGCCATACCAAATACAAAATGACCCTCAATTGCAATAGAATCATTAATGTATTGCCCATATTCAATTTTTAATGCAGATGGATTGGCGGTAGGTAATCCTGATTCATCATAGTTTCCCATATGATATCCACCACCAAAATATGAATCACCATTTGCAGCTAAAGCGACCGATGAAAATAACATGGCGGTAAGAAATAAAATTTTTTTCATTGCAACTCTCCATTAATTGTTAACTTATATTGCTTCAGTATAAACATAAAAACGCAAAATTTTGCACGAATATGCTTATGCGAGCGT
>CBFGPN010000132.1:0-11347 GCA_965650675.1 uncultured Cellvibrio sp. | reverse complement strand
TAACAATAGCAAACTGGTCACAACACCCACCAGCCAACCGCCTTTTTGTACCATATGCAAGTAGAGTGGTATTTCAAGTTTTGCGTGATACACCGCAATACTGATGTCGCGCCCAGGAATATGAATAAATTGTTTTTCAGTAACGGCATGTTTGATTTCTCCCTGATCGTAAATCAGGGTTTGTGCTTCTTCATCTTTTATTTGAATGTTGACACCGTAGGACTGTGCTCGCTGGGCAACAGCAGTCAATAAGCCATCTGCATCCAGCACCGTACTGATCATGCCCCAATAACTATCGTCGTCCAGATAAATCGGTTCACGGTAGACAAACCCCTGACCACCTTGTGTTAACGGAAAAGGACCAATCAATTTGGCTTTTCGCGTCTCAATTACTTCTTTCACGGCAGGCCATTGCACAGGCATATCCGGGTAATAGAGTCCCAATGCTGCTTCATTACCCGCCAAAGGGTAGATGTAAGTGATGCGATTGCCGGGTGCTATACCTATGTTGCGTATATGCTGCCCCCTGACTTGTAAATTGGTTAGCCAGGGTGCAATTTGCAATTCACTGAAATTCCCCTGATTGGTTTCTATATAAGCCTTCAACCCCATGGAAAAATAAACCGCTGCATTCATTTCCTGCTGCAACTGACTACTCAAATTGATCAAGGTTGAATTCAACGTTTTTCGATCATTGGCCTCAAGTGTGGACTTTTGAATATCCACAATAAATTCGGCCAAGGCGATCAAAACCACTCCGGGAATGATCGACATGAGTACCAGTCGCAAATTGGATATTCGAAACAAAAAATTCATACAACAAAGGAACTCACGTTTAATCATGGTTATGGGCAAGTATAAACAGCTATCTGGATTACCGCATACGTTTGATTTTTTACACGCCCAAAGCCCTGTGGATAGCTGTCCAATAAACACCCGGTTATTCCCATACATGGCACAGCGGAGGTTTATTGCAGATGAATGTCAGGAAGATTTGCAAACCGTTTGGTTACAAATTTTGCTCGCAAAACAGGCAGTTTGGTTCCGGGAATTGGATCGGAAAAATTCATCAGTGATGATGTGTAAAATTAATCAATTTCTATTGGGAGGGACAAGGCTGGAAGAGACAAAACTTTTGCATCAGTGCTCTGTGAAATAGTTTTTATTATTGAGAGATGCGTATCACATTATCCACCCAAGGCAATAAATCCTCATATATTAAAATGCATTAATCATAAAACTATTTGCAAAGTGCAGAAATTCCTGTCGATTTTACAACTTTTCTATTACCCGCCTTGTTACTTTTCCCCCGCTTTTTATGAGACCAAATTACTCAGCAATATTTTTATGCTTGATACTCAACTTCAGGAATAAGCCATGAATAAAACAACAAACAGTTTCCGAAAGGGGATTGGGTTTTACCTCTTGGAGGTATGTGTCACCTATCGCAATTTTTGTCAGATTGTTCTGTTTGCGCTTATTCTCAGTGCCTGTGGTGCGCAGGATCCGGAATCCAGCAACGCATCATCCAGTACGATCGTGATGAGTTCATCATCAAAGTCATCCGTCACTAATGGAATATCTTCTTCGAAGAGTTTGAGTTCGGCAGTACTCTCTTCAAGCAGTTCTCAAAGTTCCAAAAGTAGCTCGCTCTCGTCATCAGTGAGATCATCGTCGTCCAATTCGAGTAGCAGTTCTTCAAGCTCAATGCCCATGGTTTTTGTCGGTGACATAGCGAGAGGAAAAACTCTCTGGAGCACTCCGGAAATTGGCTGCGTCTACTGCCATGCAGTAAACAACGATGGCACAGCAGGTGGTGGCGCCAGCAAAATAGATCCCAAGCAACTCGTCTATACCACCAGCACAGATCTGGCGAAGTACATCGAACTCAATATGCCCAAGGGAAATGCGGCTGCCTGTGTGGGTCAGTGTGCTGCGGATACGGCAGCTTATCTATTGTCGTTAATGCCCCAGGTCATATCATCGTCATCATCAAGTAGCCGATCCTCGAGTTCGCCAATCGTCTCTTCATCGAGCAAAGTGTCTTCCTCTGTGTCATCAAGCAGATCATCCTCACTGATTAGCCTGTCTTCTTCGAGCAGGTTTTCATCGAGTAGCCGCTCTTCATCGAACAGCATATCTTCTTCATCGAGTTCATCGAGCAGCAGATCGTCTTCATTGAGTAGTTCATCTTCATCACATTCATCGAGCAGTAGTGCCGCCAATCTCGATGGAGCACAGCTCTACAGCACACTTGGATGCGCTGGCTGCCACGGCGCTCGCGGTGAAAATCCGGACCGCCCTATTTTGGTAGAACGCTGGACACGCAACTCACTGATTACCAAAATTGACACCAGCATGCCGTTAGGAAACCCATCCAGCTGTGTTGGAGCTTGTGCTACAGCGATAGCGGATTACATTCTTACCTGGAAGCCTGTGGTGAGCTGTAATGCAGGTGAAGATGTTTTACCACGTCGCTTGCGCCTGCTGACCAATCGGGAGTACACCAATACTGTTAATGATTTATTGGGCATCACTACCGGTGCAACGGCGGTCGCCAGTTTCGAACCCGATGTAACAGTTAAGGGTTTTGATAACAACGCTTACGCAAGTCACATCAATAACACGCGAATGTCAGCTTACTGGACCGCCGCCGAGAAGCTGGCAACCAGTGTCAGCCTGACCAACCTGCTTGGCTGTGCTTCAAACAGCACGCGCCAACAATGCGCGAACAGTTTTGTTCCCGCTTTCGGTAAAAAAGCATTTCGTCGTCCTTTGATTGCTGCAGAGCAAACGTCTTATACCACGCTGTTTAATTTGGGCAGCAGCAATGACGCGGGCGCAAGGATGGTCATCCAATCAATGCTGGCGTCCCCCAACTTCCTTTATCGATCTGAAATTGGCACATCAGCGGGAACGCTGACTGCTTACGAAACAGCGAGCTTGTTGTCTTACACATTCCTGGGTTCTATGCCTGACTCCGCCTTGATGACCGAGGCGGACAACAACCGCCTGAGTACACCCGCACAATTACGGGCACAAGCGGAACGCTTACTATCCCAACCTAAAGCCGGTGACCAGCTGAGCCACTTTGCGATGCAATGGTTGCATGTGGGTGATGTGGCCAACTTGCAACGCGACAAAACGCTTTATCCACAATTTAATCAAACGACTGGCGCTGCCATGAAGTCAGAACTGGATCTCTTCCTGAAAGAAGTTTTCATCAAACCTGGCTACAAAATAGCGGATCTTTTCAACCCGGGATTCACATTCCTTAACGACAATCTCGCCAGTTACTATGGAATTAGCGGGGTCTCGGGGTCCAGTTTTCAAAAGATCACTACCAACACCCAACGCGGTGGCATCCTGCACATGGGGGCGATCACGGCCAGCTTGTCCTCACAGAAGGAATCCCACCCTATACATCGAGGGTTGCTGGTGCGCCGCAACTTGCTTTGCCAGGAATTTGCTCCGCCTCCTCCAAACGTGGGCGAAGTAGAACCACTCAACCCAAGCAAACCCACCAGAGAACGTTTTGCGGCGCACACCAGCAATCCAAATTGCCAGTCCTGTCATCAGTACATCGACAATATCGGATTCGGTTTCGAAAATTATGATGCCGTGGGCAGGTTCCGCACGCTGGAAGGTAATAACCTGGTAGTCGATGCAAGTGGCAATATCAGCGGCCTGGCTGTTATGACCGAATCGGATAATTACAGTTTTAACGACTTGCGAGGCCTGTCGATGATCCTCGCGACTTCCGGCGCAGAAGCCACATCTACCTGTGCGAACAAACAATACTTGCGCTTTGTTACCGGAGTAGCGGAACCCAATCAATGTGCAATCGACTCGAGCTATTCACGTTGGCAGAACAAATCTACCGATCTGCGTGACATGCTGCTCGAAACCGTTACTGCACCTAACTTTTTGATCCGCAAATAGGTATCCACCATGAAACGACGCTCACTCCTAAAGGCAATTGCGGCTGGCTCTCTCGCCATGAGTCCTCTGGCATCCCTGTTAGCGCGCTCAGCTCTGGCGGCGGACACGCAACGTATAAGAACTCTCTTCATATACCACCCCAACGGTTGTGTACCTGACATTTTTGTCCCTCGCACCGGCAGCTTGAGCGACAACTTCCCGGCCATGAGTGCGCCTTTACAGCCAGTAGCCAATCAACTTTTGTTCCTTGATGGTATTGGTTACGAAGGTGACATGCCCACCCATGAAGGTGGGGCATTGAAGTGTTTAACGGGATGTACAACTTCCGCAGAGGGGCGCTCATCCATAGATGTGCAGATGGGAAAAGAAGATTGGGAAAATCGCGCAACCACAATGATTTCAAGACCCTCTTTACAAATGGGCTGTGGCACCAAATGGGCCGGTGAGACTGTGCGCATAAATTATGACAATGGAAAAACCCTACATCCGGTGGATGACCCCCGCATTCTCTATCCACAGCTTTTCGGAGAAAGTGCTGCTGTAGATACCAATAAATTGCAAATTCTGGCTCGCGCAAGGGAGGACATTAATCGTCTGCGCACCCAGTTGGGCAGTATTGAAAGAGAACGGTTGGAGCAACATGTTTTCACACTGGATGTTCTGGAACAAAGTCTCAACAATGTCCCCGGAAGCTGCATGGATGTAGGCACCAGTATTAAACCTCGGGTGGATGCCATCCGTGGAGGTGCAGAGGAAGCACTTTGGGCGACCCAGGCGTTAGAAAATATTTCTGCCATTCAGCAAGACATCGCAATAGCCAGTCTTTCCTGCAACATTACTCGCACTGTTTCGTTCATGTACTCAAATCCTATTTCACAAATAGTAGTTCCCGGTACCAGTAATGTTGATCATGACTTGTCCCACCAGGACGCGGCGGCACACACCACCAGTAAAATTTGGTGGATGAACCAAATTCGTCTGTTTATCCAAAAACTGGCGGCCACACCGGATGTCAACGGCAGTTTGTTGGACAATACCATCGTTTGTACCTTTTCAGATTTGGCTCATGGCAACTGGCATAACCATCACCGCATTCCCATGTTCCTGGCAGGTGGCAAAAATGCCGGTCTGATCACAGGTCGATCAGTTGATTTACGCCCGCTGGGGGTTAAAAACAAACGCTGGGGTGATCAGACCTCAAGTCAGGGCGGGGTCAATCACAGCAATGTGCTTATGACCATAGCGGAAAAGGCAGGTTACAAAACCATCACGCTCCCTACTGCCAATGGACGTATTAATAATGTTTGGATTAATGGTACCGGGCTCTGATACGGGATGGGATCTACGCCATATAACCAGCCTCTCGTTAAGCCGGAGGCTGGTCTGTTTGCAAATTTGTTACGGCTGTTGCTCAGGCGCTTGATTCTCGTTTTCTCTATCAAGCAAAGATTTTGAATATGCCATTATAGATTGGTATTTCGGGAATAATTTTTCCTTCATAAGTGCATCAAGTTCAGTTTTTCTGTGCTCGTAGTAGAAGATAAACTCACTTCGTATTTCTCTCAGCTCAACAAGCATTAACCTGTATGTATTTTTCTTTGTTTCAAGTTGGAATAGTGTATCCAGCGCAGTAGCTGCTGTAGAAGCAGCACCAAGAACAAGCACAGAATTTAATACAAAATTCTCACAAAGACCTTTCATGCCAGACAAAACTGTAATTGCAGATGCAAGAATAATGAAAATTATTCTAAGCGTATAATAGTAGGCTCTATATAAGTCGGCTTTCCTATCGATCCGATCAATATCAAACTGAATTTGTTCATAAAATTTATGATCTATTTTTATTTTTTTCATTGATTTTTTCCTCGTAAAAAATAATTGCGCATACTTTACTTTGACGATTGCCACACTCAATCACTTGCTGTTTTTGTAAGCAATTTGCAAGACCTGATTGGCTTTGGCGGGTACTGCACCCAAACTGCTCGCCATTACCCTGCCCGAAGCAATAATGACAAAATCCAATAAATAATTTTTTGTGACGATAACAAATGCCAATTTATGCAAGTATAAGCAGCAATACCCCAATTGCTATTGGCAAAACCGGAAAGGCATCTTTCCGTGAATTCCCCTGCTTGCCCTGCTAGAATGGCGACCTTTTTTGAATCCTGACCCTGCGAGAACCCATCCCTATGAGCCAGAACACACCATCCCTGAGTTATAAAGATGCCGGAGTAGACATTGAGGCCGGTGATGCTTTGGTGCAGCGCATCAAAAGTGTTGCCAGGCGCACCAGCCGCCCGGAAGTGATGGGGGGATTGGGGGGATTCGCGGCTTTGTGTGAAATTCCCAAGAAATATCGCGAACCGGTAATGGTTTCAGGGACTGACGGCGTGGGCACCAAACTGCGTCTGGCCATGACCCTGCAAAAACACGACACCATCGGTATAGACCTGGTGGCCATGTGCGTGAATGATTTGGTCGTCACAGGTGCCGAACCTTTGTTTTTCCTTGATTACTACGCCACCGGAAAATTGAATGTCGATGTCGCAGCAGCAGTGGTATCCGGTATTGGCGATGGTTGCGAACTTTCAGGTTGTGCATTGGTAGGCGGTGAAACGGCCGAAATGCCTGGCATGTATGAAGGTGAAGATTACGATTTGGCTGGATTTTGCGTTGGTATTGTCGAGAAATCGGAAATTATTGATGGCAGCAAAGTAAAATCCGGCGATGTGCTGATCGCCCTCACCTCCAGCGGCCCGCACTCCAATGGCTATTCATTGGTGCGCAAAATTATTGAAGTCAGCAAGGCGGATCTCAATCAAAACTGCGGTGGCAAACCGCTTGCAGATGCATTGATGGCGCCGACCCGCATTTACGTGAAATCCGTTTTGAAATTAATTGCCGAATCAAAAGTAAATGCCATGGCACACATCACCGGTGGCGGCCTGACCGAAAATATCCCACGGGTATTACCAGAAAATTGCAAAGCAGTAATCAATACCAAAAGCTGGACTTTCCCGCCCGTATTCCAATGGTTACAACAAGCCGGCAACGTACAAATTCGCGAGATGTATCGCACCTTTAACTGTGGTGTGGGCATGGTGATCGCGGTGCCCGCATCCGAAAAAGATAATGCGCTGAATATTTTGCGCGCAGCCGGTGAAAATGCATTTGTGATTGGCCAGATTGCCGATGCACAAACAGGCGAACATCAAGTGGATTTGCAAGGTTTGTAATGACAAAAAATATTCGCGTTGTGGTGTTGATTTCAGGCAGCGGCAGTAATCTACAAGCCTTGATCGATGGACAACAAGCAGGCGACTTACCGGTTGAGATAGTCGCCGTTATCAGTAATCGACCTGATGTTTTTGGTTTGACGCGTGCAGCACAAGCGAATATTCCAACGCTGTTGCTGGATCACAAAGCGTTTGCCAATCGCGAAACATTTGATCAGCAATTAATGCAAGCGATTGATGATTATTCGCCGGATTTAGTTGTGCTTGCAGGTTTCATGAGAATTTTAACGCCACAATTTACACAGCATTATTTGGGCAGGATGTTGAATATTCATCCGTCCCTGTTACCAAAATTTCAGGGGCTGCACACGCATCAACGCGCACTGGATGCCAGGGAAACACACCATGGAGTGACAGTACATTTTGTTACTGCCGAATTGGATGGAGGCCCAAGCGCAATACAAGCCAGCGTGCCTATTATCAAGGGTGATGATGCAAGTTCATTGGCAAAACGTGTTCAACGTCAGGAACATATTATTTATCCTTTGGCCGTGAAGTGGTTTGCTGAAGGTCGATTGGTGATGAAAAACAATCGTGCGTATCTGGACAATGAACTTTTGCCGGAACATGGCTATCTGATAGAAAGTCATGAGCATTAATTCAAGGAACTTTATGCGCAATTTAATTTGTATGCCTAATTTAATTTGTGTGTTGTTTTCGTTTGTATTGGCTTTATCAGCAATTGCCGATAACAAAAAGACCTCAACTGCGCCGGTCACCTTCGATAATTTATACAAAGCCAAACTCTATGGCTTTAATGTCACAGTGACCAACCGTTTAACCGATTTGGGCAACAATCAATTCGATTTGTTATTTAAAGCCGAGAGCATGATTGGCAGCATCACTGAAACCAGCCGTATGCAATGGTTGGCCGATAAAAAAATCATTCAACCCTTGCATTACGTATACAAACGTCGTGGCCTTGGGAAAAAACGCGATGCGAATTTAAGTTTTAATTGGTTGGAAAAATCCGTTTTAAATAACGTTGATAATTCCCGCTGGCAAATGAATATTGTGGATCAGGTACAAGACAAACTCAGTTACCAGATTCAATTGGCGCAAGAGTTGCGCGCAGGCAAGAAAAAATTTACTTATCAAATTGCCGATGGCGGCGAATTAAAGGAATACAGTTTTGAGGTAATGGGTGAAGAATTATTGGAAACACCCTTGGGCAAAGTAAATGCCATCAAAGTAAAACGCAGTCGCAGCAACAACAAACGTGTCACCTACGCATGGGTTGCACCTGACTGGCATTATTTATTAGTACGTTTGCAACAGGAAGAAGGCGGAAAGGCCTACACTATTTATATTACACAAGCCAAAATAAATGGCAAAAATATTGAAACATTTTAATCCACAACTATAGGTTTTTTTATGAATATCACTAACGACTGCGTTGCCAGCTTCCACTACACATTGACCGATAGCAGCGGCAAAACGCTTGATTCATCAGAAGGTCATGAACCTTTAAGTTATCTGCACGGTGCGGGTAATATTATTCCCGGCCTTGAATCTGCTTTATTGGGGAAAATTGCTGGCGACAAATTAAATGTTGCGGTTCCTGCGGCACAAGCTTACGGATTGCGCGATGACGGCCTGATCCAGGAATTACCTTCAAGCATGTTCAGCGGAATCGATAAAATTGAAGTTGGCATGGAGTTTCATGCTGAAACCGAACACGGTATGCAGGTAGTGACCGTAACTAAAGTGGAAGGTGATACAGTTACTATCGACGGCAATCATCCCCTGGCCGGTGTTGATTTAAACTTCGCTGTAGAAATTACTGATGTGCGTAGCGCAACTGAAGATGAACTTCATCATGGACATGCTCACGGAGCCGGTGGTCACCATCACTGATAACACCGCTAACACCGCAATAAAAAAACCCGAATCACTTCGGGTTTTTTTATACTTCCAATTCCAAATACTGATTAATATCTTTTGCATCCACTGGAAAATAGCGATGCACGCCTGCGGAATAAGTGTATAAAACGACTGGATAATGGGTAATTTTATTTCCTGTGGCCATGGGATAAACAAATAATCCTGACTTGGGCTGACTCATCCGCATAATTTCTCTGGCTTCGGGGCCATCAAACAGAAACTGTTTAAACTGGGACAACAAATTCAAACCATTGGATTCACGTTTCACAGTATCAACGGAAAATCGTTTGGCTTGCTGACGCAGTTCAGACAAATCGTCAGAAGAAAGTGTACGTTTTGTACTAAACGCATAGATTTGATAAAACTGACCTGCACCATCACGATCCTTTACCCGCAGATCCGCTATTTTATGATTCATAAACGCACGTTTAACCAGGGACTTGGTCCAAATTTCGTGCCCTGTTTTAGGTCTGCCAAAGAAAAAAAGAAATGGTTTCATGACATTTTCAAATCCATCCAGGGTTTTCAAACTGGCTTCCAGTCCAGCTAAATCATATTGGTGCATATTTTTTTCTCCCAACGAATAAAATCCCAATAAAACAAACAACACTTCCTGGTCCGAAATGAAGATGAACAAAAAACAAAAAGAGATAACTGAATTTACTCGGAGGCTGTTGTAGAGCAATAGAGGAAGGAAGGTTAATAAAATAACCCTGAATAATAAAGGGTTAAAAAAACAGCTTTCTATTTTTGTGATTGAGTAGACTTTTTGTGCCAAATTAAAGGACGGGCTGAAATCCTTGTTCATTTTTTAAAACATCGGAAGACATCCACAAGCGACGATTTTTATTCAGGAATACTTGTTGGTAATACTCGATTAATTCTTCAGTAGACAGCCTCTGTAATTCATCTACCAAGCGCTGACGGCGATTGAACAGGAAATCCTCCAGGAGTATGGAATCCCAAAAGCGAGCGTTTTGTTCGCGAATCGATCTGGGTGGCTCCTTCAACTTTTGTATTAACGAATCTTTATACTGCTCAATATTTTCCTTGAACAAACCTTCCCCTTCATCCAGAAATGCATCTATTGCCCGGGCAATGTCATTTTCAGAAACTCTGGGAGACTGCACAATAAACAGGTTACCTTCTACCTGTTTGATAGGCAGGGAAATGCTGGCCACCACATACCCCATCTGTTTTTCTGTTCTTAACTGATGAAAAAATTCAGGTTGCAATATTTGTCGAATCAATTGCATTTTCGCAATATCCGCATCCACTGCAGAAAGCGATTGAATATAGAGTGCAACAATTTTGTCCTGATGAGGCAAGGTCTGCGTATACAACCATGGCTTAACTGAACTTTCCGGCATAATTGTCACAATCGAATCAGACACTTTTCGCCCCGTCTGATGTGTTTGCAAACCATGCTCAATAATCGCTGATAATTTCATCGCCTCTTGCGGCAAATAATTACCGTAAATCAGCCCGTCTATTTCGGCATCCCATAAAAATTGTTTTGAAAATTGTAAAAATTGAGCATAAGTCACTGGTTCAAGTGCCGAGCTCATTTGTGATGAAGACCATTCAGGGTGGGTCAACAATGAAGGCAAGCGCGCTATCATCACTTGGTAGGGTAAATTTTTTTCTTCGTTAACCCAGTTACGCATTAACTCTGATTTTATTCTTGTGAATTGGTTTTCAGTAAAGTCAGGCTTTTCCAGCGCATCAATAACATAATTTAATAATAAGCTTTGGCGATTGGAAAACCCCAACAGCCGCAAATCGACTCCACGAGAATGCGGCGTAATAGTGAATTCAAGGTTGGATAAACTTGCAAAATAAGCAAGGTCATTCAACTGATCCCGAATCATACTGCCAAACAAATAATTCATAGCTGAACGTTCAGCTTTTATATTCTCGGGTGGCACCACAATACGTAAATTAATTGCGCTCTGTGGACGATTAAACAGTTGATCTTGCAAATACCATATTCTGGTGCGATTTTTATCAACCAATAATTCCGGCACTTTTGACACTCTGTCATTCAGCAGGGAACCGGTTTTAACAAATAATTTTTCCGGAATAAACGGATTGGGTTGAGGTAACGCAAACTGTTGCCGGGTGCCGGGTTTGATACTCAGAATTTCCGGAATTGATCGCCTGACATTATAAGGAACGGAATAAGTATCCGTTAAACGCAAGGCCAGAATATCCGGCGCAGTCAA
>CBFGPN010000131.1:0-11383 GCA_965650675.1 uncultured Cellvibrio sp. | reverse complement strand
AAAGAGCTGGCTCATGGTCACAAAGTTACTTGCAATGATTCTGGTCGGCCAGCGAGAAACAATAAAAAAATAAAGGTGCCCGCACCTGGTAATAAAGTTGAGTTCCTGTGCATATTCAAATTAAAAAATTTGTTGTAGTCGGCGTAATTAATACTTTATTTGGTTATTCAGTTTACGCCTTGATGATTTATCTTGGGTTGTCTTACGACATTGCTCTCGTAATATCCACACTGTGTGGAATTATGTTTAATTTTCACTCCATAGGAAAACTGGTATTTAACCATTTTAAATACACGTTGTTCTTTAAATTCGTGCTGGTGTATGTACTGGTGTACTTTATTAATTTGTTTCTCATCAAGTTGTTTATTTGGCTGGGAACAAACGCTTATGTTGGCGGGGGTTTGGCGATAATACCATCAGCGGCCGCTTCATTTATATTCAATAAATATTGGGTTTTTAACAGGTAAATCATGAAATTAATCAGTGTTGTCACCCCGTGTTATAACGAAGAAGATAATGTTCAAGAGTGCGCGCGGGTGATTCGGGAAGTGTTTGATCAATATAAAGGTCAATACGATTACGAGCATATTTTTATTGATAATGCGTCTACTGATAGCACGGCGTCCCTGTTGCGTGAAATGGCGTCCGGTGATAAGCGAATCAAGGTGATTTTAAATGCCCGCAACTTTGGGCACATCAAATCTCCCTATCATGCATTATTACAGGCACAAGGTGATGCTGTGGTATTGTTTGTCGCTGATCTTCAGGATCCGGCTTCCATGCTGCCAACCTTTATCGGCAAATGGGAAGAAGGATTTAAAACGGTTGTAGGTACTAAAAAAACCAGTGAAGAATCATCGCTGATGTTTAATATCCGCAAGTTGTATTACAAGACAGTGAATCGTCTTTCCAATATTGAATTGATTGATAATTTTACAGGTTTTGGTTTGTATGATCGGGAGGTTATCGATCACTTGCGAAAGATTGAGGATCCCTATCCCTATTTCCGTGGTCTGGTTGCAGAGATTGGTTTGAAAATTTGTAAAATTCCCTACGATCAACCGATTCGTGTACGCGGTATTACCAAGAATAATTTTTTTACACTTTACGATATTGGCATGTTGGGAATTATTTCCCATTCATTGGTGCCATTGCGGATCGCGACCATGATGGGTTTTTTGATTTCAGTCCTGAGTTTGTTTGCTGCCTTTATTTATTTTATTTTGAAGTTGATTTTCTGGAATTCGTTTTCTCTTGGGCTTGCACCTGTTGTCATCGGCATTTTCTTTTTTTCGTCGGTACAATTGTTTTTTGTGGGCATTCTGGGGGAATATCTGGGATCGGTTCATACCTACGCCAAAAAACGCCCGTTGGTAGTTGAAGAAGAGCGTATTAATTTTTAATTCTGTTTGAGTTGTTGTTTGTATGTATCAGGTTGTCCTTGCTAATAGCCGTCAGTTCTCCTGCAAGCCGGATGAGACTATTCTGGATGCAGCCATGGCCGCCGGGTTGATGCTCGAGCACAGTTGTCGCACGGGTAAATGCGGGGTTTGCAAAGCGCAGGTGTTGGGCGGTTCTACCCTGATCAAACAGGCTGAAACCGCATTGGACTCCGCACAACAAGCCGCGGGTTACATACTAACCTGTTGTCGTCAGGTGACCGCAGACACATCATTGGATATTGAAGATCTGGGTGATTTGGCAGGGTTACAGCGATTGACCCTGCCTGCCCGTATTGATTCGACAGAGTTGTTATCAAAGGATGTGATTCGCGTTGTGTTGCGATTACCCCCGAATAATTCGTTGAAAATAATATCCGGTCAATACATTGATGTGATAGGGCCGGATAATTTGCGCCGCAGTTATTCGATAGCCAATTATTTTGTGCAGGGTGGCAAAATCGAATTACACATTCGTAAAGTCGAAAATGGAAAAATGAGTCGCTATTGGTTTGAAAACGCCAAAACCAATGACTTGCTGCGTATTGAAGGGCCACACGGGACATTTTGTTTGCGCGATAAACCACAATCGCAATTGATTTTTTTGGCAACAGGAACCGGTATGGCACCGATTAAATCCTTGTTGGAATATCTGGATCAAAAACCGGAATTGCTTGCTGGAAAACGCTTGTCAATTTATTGGGGTGGACGTACACAGGATGATATTTATTGGCAGCCACAGGCAAATAATATTGCGTTTGATTTTTTTCCGGTTTTGAGTCGTGCGGATGAATCGTGGTCGGGTTTGCGCGGCTATGTACAGGATCAGGTGATAAATGCGCATCCGCAAATGCAGGATTGTGTTGTCTATGCTTGCGGTTCTCCACAGATGATTGATTCGGCTAACCGTTTATTTGCAACCAAAGGTCTGGGAGCGCGTAATTTTTTATCGGATGCATTTGTCAGTTCATAACTTTATTTTACTTTTTATATAAAAACAGGAGCCACAATGAAAGCAGTAATTTTGGCGGGCGGGTTAGGTACCCGTCTCAGCGAAGAAACTTCCGTTCGTCCAAAACCCATGGTGGAAATTGGCGGTAAACCGATTTTGTGGCACATCATGAAAATGTATTCTCACCATGGCATTCATGAATTCATTATTTGTTGCGGTTACAAGGGATATGTGATTAAAGAATATTTTGCGAATTATTTTTTGCATATGTCGGATATCACTTTTGATATGTCCGCCAACCAGATGCACGTACATAATCAGCGCGCCGAACCCTGGAAGGTGACATTGGTGGATACGGGTGATACTTCCATGACCGGCGGCCGGATCAAACGTATTCGCGATTATGTCAAAGATGAAAAAGCCTTTTGTTTAACTTACGGTGACGGCGTGAGTGATGTGAATATAGCGGAAACCGTTAAATTCCATATGGAACATGGAAAATTGGCAACACTCACATCCACTTATCCACCCGGACGTTTTGGTTCGATTGAGTTGAAAGGAAATCAGGTGAATAGTTTTAAAGAAAAGCCACGTGGTGATGGTGCTGTGATCAACGGTGGATTTTTTGTGTTGTCGCCGAAAGTTATCGATTTCATCGAAAATGATCAAACCGTGTGGGAACAATATCCATTAATGAAATTGGCTGAGCAGGGTGATTTGATGGCTTACCATCATGATGGTTTCTGGCAACCAATGGATACCCTGCGCGACAAGGTATATCTGGAAGAATTGTGGGGTGAAGGAAAAGCGCCATGGAAAACCTGGCCATAAAGTCTTCAAATATTGGAGAGCATCGTGTTAAAAATTGATTCCACTTTTTGGAAAAATAAAAAAGTTTTTGTAACCGGGCATACAGGTTTCAAAGGTGGTTGGCTCAGTTTGTGGCTGAAGCAATTGGGCGCCGAAGTCAAAGGTTATGCATTGGCGGCGCCGACTCATCCGTCACTGTTTGATGCTGCAAAAATTGCAACGCACATCGACAGTGAAATCGGCGATATCCGCGATATGGAAAAACTTGCCAGCTCCATGAAAAATTTTAATCCGGATATTGTGATTCACATGGCAGCACAGCCATTGGTGCGTTTTTCTTATGTTGATCCGGTTGAAACCTATTCCACCAATGTGATGGGTACAGTCAGCGTTTTTGAAGCGGCCAGAAAATGTTCCCGCCTTAAATCGATTGTGAATATCACGACTGATAAATGTTACGAAAATAATGAATGGCTCTGGGGATATCGTGAAAACGAACCTATGGGAGGGCATGATCCTTACAGTAATAGTAAAGGCTGTGCTGAATTAGTGACTTCTGCCTATCAACGCTCATTTTTTAATTCGACCAGTGGTCCATTTCTGGCATCTGCCAGAGCTGGTAATGTGATTGGTGGCGGTGATTGGGCGGCTGATCGTTTGATTCCGGATATTTTGCGTGCGTTTGAAAAATCCAAACCGGTGGTGATTCGCAATCCCAAAGCGACTCGCCCCTGGCAACATGTATTGGAACCTTTAAGTGGATATTTGATGCTGGCCCAAGCGCTTTATGAAAAAGGTTCCGGTTTTGCGGAAGGTTGGAACTTTGGTCCAAAAGATGATGACGTACAACCGGTAGAATGGATTCTGGATCGTATGGTGAATTTGTGGGGAGCAGGTGCATCCTGGAATCTGGATTCAGGCAATCATCCACACGAGGCCACTTATCTCAAGCTGGATATTTCCAAAGCCAATGCGAAATTGGATTGGACACCCTCATGGCGATTGGAAAATACGCTGGAGAAAATAATCGCCTGGCACAAAGCCTGGCTTGCGGGTGAAGTAATGGATACTTACTGTTTTGATGAGATTGCTGCATTTACTGATTCGATTAATGCAGAATCAATTTGATTTTATTGAGACCTTTGCGAGATAAATATTTTTTTCAAAATAAGTTTTTCGTCATTCCTGCGAAGGCAGGAATCCAGTGGCCTTATCGAGTAAATGGATCCCTGCCTTCGCAGGGATGACGAGCCTGGATAAATATGATTTGTGCAAAGGTCTCTCATTGAATTAATATTTTTTAATTTTCACAATTTTATTTTTACAAATAGGTACAACATGTCTTCTGCTGATCAAATTCGTCAAGAAATCGCTGCGCTGGTTGCAAAATATGCTGAAGTAACGGGCGTGAAAAAACCCTTTGTTCCAGGCGAAAGTGTTATTCCGCCTTCAGGAAAAGTCGTGGGCGCACGTGAAATGCAATTAATGGTTGAAGCTTCGCTCGACTGCTGGTTAACCACAGGACGATTCAACACTGAATTTGAAAAAAAATTAGCCGAATTTTTAGGTGTTAAATTTTTAATTACCGTCAACTCGGGCTCTTCTGCCAATCTGGTTGCCTTTAATACATTGACTTCACCTAAATTGGGTGATCGTGCGATTAAACGTGGTGATGAAGTGATTGGTGTTGCAGCGGGTTTCCCGACTACGGTGAATCCGATTGTGCAGTTCGGTGCGATTCCTGTTTTTGTGGATGTGGATTTAAAAACACATAATGTGAACGCCGATTTAATTGAAGCGGCCATTACACCCAAAACCAAAGCGATTATGTTGGCGCACACTTTAGGTAATCCATTTAATTTGGGAAAAATCAAAGCATTGTGCGAAAAATATAATTTGTGGTTGGTGGAAGACTGTTGTGATGCATTGGGTGCAAAATACAACGGGCAATTAGTGGGTACATTCGGCGATATAGCCACACTCAGTTTCTATCCCGCGCATCACATCACCATGGGTGAAGGCGGTGCGGTGTTCACCAACAATCCACAATTGCGCATGATCGCTGAATCTTTCCGCGACTGGGGACGAGATTGTTATTGTGCTCCTGGTTGCGACAACACCTGTGGCAATCGATTTGGACAACAATTTGGTTCACTGCCAGCGGGTTACGATCACAAATATGTGTATTCACACATTGGTTACAATTTAAAAATTACCGACATGCAAGCCGCTTGCGGTTTGGCACAATTGGATCGTGCACCGGAATTTATTACGGCGCGCAAAAAGAATTTCGAATTACTGAAAAGTAAATTAGCTAATGTACGCGACTTTATTGATGTTGCCGAAGCCACACCCAACAGCGAACCCTCCTGGTTCGGATTTCCGATCACATTGAAATCTTCTGCCGGTGTTAACCGTGTGGATTTCACCAAGTTCCTGGATCAAAACAAAATCGGTACCCGATTATTGTTTGCCGGTAATTTAACTCGCCAGCCTTATTTCAAAGATGTTCAGTACCGTGTCGTGGGTGATCTGACCAATACCGATATCACCATGAATAACACGCTCTGGTTGGGTAACTATCCAGCATTAAATGAAGAGCATTTCGATTTTGTTGCACAAAAAATTGAAGAGTTTTTTGGTGTTGGTTTTTAATTCCGTTGAATAATATGATGTCCGCTATCCCTGTTGATATCGATGACCTTGCCATGATTCAAGCGAAGCTTTCGCTTGATGAATGGTCTGCTTTTAAAAATAAATCCCTGTTCTTAACCGGTGGTACGGGTTTTGTGGGTTGTTGGTTATTGGAAGCGCTGCGGTATGTGAATCGCCAACTGGATTTGAATTTACGCATCACGACAATCAGTCGCAATCCTGAAGCATTTATCGCCAAAGCGCCGCATCTTGCATCTAATCCTATGTTGACCCTGATCAAGGGCGATATGTGTGATCTGGAATCTATCCAGGGACAATTTGATTTTATTATTCATGCAGCAACCGATGTCGTGAAACCGGATCAGGATCAAGCAAAAGTCTATGCCGCTATTCAGCAGGGAACAGATCAGGTATTGGCACTGGCAAAACGCAGTGGATGTAAACAATTTTTGTTATTAAGTTCAGGCGCTGTTTACGGCAGGCAACCACAGGAGCTTGAATTTTTTGGTGAAGATTTTTCAGGTAGCCCTGATTTAACACAACCCAAATCGGCTTACGGTTTAGGAAAACGTTATTCCGAATGGATAACACATGTCTACAACAAGGAACACGGAATCGACACCAAAATTGCGCGATGTTTTGCGTTCGTTGGGCCTTACATGGCACTGGATGCACAATTTGCAATCGCCAATTTTATTGGTGATTGCATCAATCAGAAAACAGTGGTGATTGGTGGCGATGGCACACCCTATCGCTCTTATTTATATGCAGCTGATCTGGTGGTTTGGTTGATCAAAATTTTATTGGCCGGTGATAACAAACCCTACAATGTGGGATCAGATAATGCATTGCAAATTGCACAAATTGCGGAAACGGTCATCAAAACATTGTGTGATGGCAAACTGGATTTAATTATCAAACAACAAGCAAAACCCGGACAAATTGCCGAGCGTTATATCCCATCAGTTGAACGTGCACTGACATTGGGTTTGCGTGAATACACATCATTAACACAAGCCATTAAAAAAACAGCGATCTGGAATCAACGAAGGAATTAACCTGTGATTGAATTATCCCCGCATCAAAACTCGGTTGAACTGGCACAACAGATACGACTGACCTGTCTGGAAATGTGTTACAACAAACGTGCCTCCCATATTGGCGGTGCTTTTTCAATTGCCGATGTGTTAGCGGTGATGTACCGGGATTTCCTGACGCTATTTCCGCAAGACGCAACCCATACCGAACGCGACAGAATTTTTTACAGCAAGGGTCATGCCTGCACAGCGTTTTATGCGGTGTTACAACTCACAGGATTTTTTGAGCGCAAATTGCTGGATACTTTTACCGATAATGGCAGTTACGTCACTTCGCACATCAATCATAAAATTCCGGGCGTGGAATTATCCACTGGCAGTTTGGGGCATGCTTTATCCGTTGCTTGCGGTGTTGCCAAAGCCGGAAAAATCCAAAAAAAATCCTGGCAGGTTTATACCATTGTCAGCGATGGTGAATTGGATGAAGGTTCAAACTGGGAAGCTATTTTATTTGCGCCGCATCATCAATTATCCAACCTCACATTAATTGTGGATTACAACAAGATCCAGAGTTTCGGTACTGTGGCTGAAGTGTTAAACCTTGAACCACTGGCTGATAAATTTACTGCATTCGGCTGGAAAGTATTTGAAGTGGATGGACACAATCATCAACAAATCCAATCTGTACTGAAAGCGTCACGCGATTATCAACAAGGTCCAAAAGTGATTATTGCGCACACCATAAAAGGCAAGGGTGTGAGTTTTATGGAAAACCAATTGGCCTGGCATTACAAATCTCCCGCAAAAGAACAGTTTGATCAAGCCTGGGCTGAAATAATGGGAGACGCAAAATGAGAAATACCTTTATCAAAACCCTGGTAGAAGAAGCCGAAAAAAATCCGGCGATTTTTTTGCTCTGCGGTGATTTGGGTTATTCCGTACTCGAACAGTTTGCCGACCGTTTTCCGGATCGTTTTATGAATGTGGGTATTGCCGAACAAAACATGATGGGCATTGCTACAGGTTTAAGCATGGAAGGTTACAACGTCTTTACTTATTCGATTGGTAATTTTCCGACACTGCGTTGCATGGAACAAATTCGTTACGACATTTGTTATCACCATGCCAATGTAAAAGTGATTGCAGTGGGCGGTGGATATGCTTATGGCCCGTTGGGTGTGTCGCATCACACCACCGAAGAAATTGGCATGTTGCGCACGATTCCGGATTTGCAGGTGACCTCACCGGGAGATCCACAAGAAGTCGTGGGGTTAACACGTTATCTTGCGCACTACACAGGTCCAGCTTATTTGCGATTGAATAAAACCGGAGAACCCAGGTTATATGAAACTCCGCCAACCTTTACTGCTCCCCAAGCAATTCACCTGTTAAAACAACCCTCAGCGAAAATTGCTATCTGTGCAACAGGCGACATATTGAATTACGCACATCAATATGTGAAAGCCAATAATATCAATGCCGATGTTTACAGTTTCCCGTTTGTGAGTCCAATTGACACTGATATGGTTGCGCAAATTGCGAATCAATATGCGCAAATTCATCTGATCGAAGAGCATCAACTGAATTGCGGATTTACATCTGCATTTATAGAAGCTGCCAATGATTTATATGCACAAAACAAATTCAATCAATTTCCAAAAATCCATCGCATTGCTATCCCCAATCAATTTATTGGTTATGCGGGGACTCAGGAATTTTTGCGTCAACAAGCCGGGTTACTTTTAAGTTTGTAAAAAACTAAAGGTGCATTTGTTAGCAATATTATTCTGATAATCGATTGTTTCCAGATTGTGCTGGCACAAAAATCAACTCGCTCCTTCACGATTGAAAATACAACTAACTCAACTAAGCTTTTTATTGGTTTTTTAGTTGAGAAGGAATATGGAAAATCTGAATTCAAATCGGCGTCAATTTTTAGTCAAGTCACTTAAAGTTGCAGGAGCTGGTTTGTCGGTAATTAATGCGCCCTATATTATTGCCAAATCACAAACAACTTTACGGGTGATGGGAACTCACGTCACTTTACAAGAAGAAATCCGTAAACAAGCCATGGCTGACCTGGGTATTAATTTGGTTTTTGAACCTAAGGGTGAGGCGGAGCTGGTTCAAAAGGCGACTACTAATCCTGCTCAGTTTGATCTTTACGAGCAATGGACAGACAGCATCAGAACACTCTGGCAAGCCGAAGCCATTCAACCCATCAAAACGGAAAGGCTTACCTACTGGAAAGAAATCAACGATATTTCGAAAAAAGGACGTATCACTCCCCAGGCTCCTATAGGTTTGGGTGATGCCCCCTATAAAATTTTAAATGTTCAGAAAGATGGTAGTTTGGGTTCGGAATTTACCGGGGAAATCAGTTTTTTGCCCTATGTGCACAATGTGGACTCTTTTGGTTACAACACCAACATTATCCCTAAAGGTGTTCCCTATGAAAGCGAAAGCTGGGGATGGTTGCTTGATCCAAGATGGAAAGGAAAAGTGGGTATTGTTAATGCACCTACTATCGGTATTTTTGATTTGGCACTTGCTGTAGAAGCGCAAGGACTGATGACCTTCACTGACATGGGCAACATGACGATTGAAGAAATCAACACACTTTTTTCTATTTTAATTGAATTAAAAAAACAAAAACATTTTGCCGGATTTTGGAATTCAGTACCCCAGTCAGTTGACTTCATGACCACTGGACGGGTGGCTATACAAAGTATGTTTTCACCGGGCGTCTCCAGCGCGAATGGATTGGGTATTCCTGTTACTTATGCTGCTCCCAAAGAAGGTTACAGGGCCTGGCATGGTGTTATGTGTATGTCCCGCGAATGTAAAGGCCATGTACAAGATGCTGCCTATGCATATATGAATTGGTGGTTGAGCGGGTGGGCTGGAGCATTTATTGCGCGACAGGGTTACTACATTTCCAACCCGGAACGATCTCGCCCACTCCTTAATGCGAACGAATGGGATTATTGGTATGACGGTAAGCCCGCTAGTATTTCACTCAAAGGAACAGATGGAAGAATATCAGTGCAGGCTGGTGATGTGCGCACAGGCGGCTCTTACATCAATCGCTTCAGCCACGTCAAAATATGGAACAGTGTTATGGAAAATTACGAATATTCACTTGATCGATGGTATGAGTTTCTATTGGCATGAGTGAATTGAGCTCGGCATCTCAAAAAAAGAAAAGTTTCCAAATAGGCATAAGCCAGGGAATCATGTTGGGATTTTTTCTTTTATTACTAATTAGCTTTGTTGTTACCGGGTTTCAGATTTCCGGATTGAAGCAATTTAATCGCTACTTTAACACTTTTCAATCCAGTAGCGCCTCCACCAACCTGATGCTCCAAATAAACAAAGATGTATCAGAATTACAACGCCATATCTCAATTTTCAGTAATACAGAAAAAATAACCACAATCAATCAAATAAAAGACTTGCATCACCAGCTTCTGGAAGACATCAATCTATTGATTGAATCTGACTCGGTTGTCAATACACAACAATCAAACTTATTAAATCAAATGAGAACGGCAGTGGAAGCCATATCTGGAAAAATTGATCTTTTGCAGTCAGAAAAAGAACAACGAGATTCTATGATTAATATTAATCTCGCTAATATCTATATGGATATGGAAAACACTGTTGACAACGTTTTTAGGATTATGGACAAAACCCGTAACAACAAATTTCTTGATGAGTTGTGGATTGGTGAGCATTATCTTGATCAATCTCAAATGCTTACTAATCGGTATTTTAGTAAGCATGAGTTCCGATTAAAAAAAGATGTCATTACCAGTCTGTATCTGGTAGAAAAAACGTTTAAATCTATTTTGTCGGATATTAAGGATGTGAATGCCTACAGTCAGATAAATAGCGTAGTGGAAAATCTGGCAAAAGCTCGTGTGGCGTTTAATCAAGCAGTGCAAGCGGATCGAAACTACCTGTTTTTAGTTAATGTGGTATTAGCTGGAGAGTCTGCAGAAATAAGCAACATATCGGAAAAATTACGAACAGATTTTTTGAATGAACAGGCCAGAATTGTAGCATCAACAGACGAACAAATTGCTCGCATACGAAACATAGTGTTGATCAGTGCAATTATGGGGGCTGTATTGGCAGCTCTAATTGCCTTATATATCGGCAACAGAATTCGTAAACCTATACATTCCATTACTAATACTTTCACGCGTTTGGCTCAAGGTGAAAATCTACTGGACATTCCTGGGTCAGATCGTCGAGATGAAATTGGGAAGCTGGCAAATGCGGCTAATGTATTTCGTCAAACTAATGTTCGTACCCAGGAATTATTAGCTAAAACAGAAGAGTTCACTGAAGAACTTAAAAAAAGAAGTATTGAATTGGAAATAGCTGTCAATAAAGCTAAATCTGCCAATGAAGCCAAAAGTCAATTTCTTGCCAATATGAGTCATGAATTACGTACACCCATGAATGCTATATTAGGCATGTTA
>CBFGPN010000130.1:0-11444 GCA_965650675.1 uncultured Cellvibrio sp. | reverse complement strand
AAGATCCAAAATAATTTGTGCTGCATCCGGCGGCATTTGACGTCGCAGATACATAAATTCTTTTTTCGCGTAGCGAGATAATCGTTGATTTAATTCTTTTACTGAAATACCCAGGGCTTTGGCGAGTTGTGGAAAATGCGCCTGCTCTTTCATCAATTGCTTGGGGTTTGCCCACAAATCCGAAACAGGTGTACTCACCGCCAAAGGATCGCCATTACGATCCGTGATGACACCGCGATAAGCCGGAATTACTTCACTACGCAAAGTTCTGGACTGCCCCTGATCTTGCAAAAATTCAAACCCTTTTTCAGTGTTCGGCCACACCTGTATTTTCACAAGATGGACAAATAAGATGACAACCAATAAAACTAAAAAAAGTCCTGCGACATAAAATCGCCAGCGCGACACACGCAGCGGTGTCTGTGCAACTTTGCGTTGCATTTTTGCTGTTCTGGGTTCCAATGCTGATTTGCGAATAATCATTGTGACCTCCCTTCAACGCGCGCAGGGATCATCACAATTTCATCCGAAACAGGTGCTTTCATATTTAATTCGGAAACCGCAATATGCTCAACACGTCCGTAGGCAGCCCAGGTGCTTCTTTCCAATAAATACTGACCCCATTGCACTTGCAACTGCGACGCCTGTCTGCGCAAGACTTCCAAATCATCCGTTTGCCGACGCACCTGTTGTGTGCTGGCAACAACCGCCAGCGCAGAAATCAAAACCAACAACCAAAGCAACGCAATCGCCAGGATCATGCCTGGCGTTATTGCTCGTTGATTTTGCTTCAATCTTAATTTCATAATTTCCCTGGTAGATTTTTATCTACTCATAATTTTTCAGCGACACGCATGACTGCACTGCGCGAGCGTACGTTGAGCGCTACTTCTGCATCCGATGCCTTGAGCGCTTTGCCGATGGTTTTTAATTTTCGATTTAACTGCTCATCGCGAATTGGCAAACCTTTTGGCACAGGATCACCCTGTTCCTGTTGACGAAAAAAACGTTTTACCAGGCGATCTTCCAGTGAATGAAAACTTATCACCACCAAACGACCACCTGGAACCAACACGTTAACCGCTTGAGTCAAAACCGATTCCAAATCACCCAACTCATTGTTGATGTAAATTCGAATCGCCTGAAATGCACGTGTCGCCGGATGTTTGCCTTTTTCCCAAGCGGGATTGGCTTCTTTAATCACTTCAGCCAAATGTCCTGTACGCGAAAAAGGATGCTTCTGACGCTCCATCACAATCGCTCTTGCCATGCGCCGTGCGAAACGTTCTTCACCCAATTCTTTTAAAACAAAACTGATGTCATCTTCGGCCGCTGTGTTAATCCATTCCGCTGCGCTGATGCCACGCGTTTGATCCATACGCATATCCAACGGACCATCCTGCATAAAACTGAACCCGCGATCGGCGTTGTCCAGTTGCGGTGATGACACACCCAAATCCAGCAACACACCGGACACTTTTCCGGTTAACTCCCTTGCGTGAATTAATTCAGCCAAATCCGCAAAAGAAGCGTGTGCAATTGCAAAACGTTTTTCGTTAGCAAATTTCTGATGCGCGGTTTCAATTGCAGCCAGATCCTTATCAATCGCCAACAACTGACCTGTTGCACTTAACTTCTGCAAAATAAGGGAGCTGTGTCCACCACGACCAAAAGTGCCATCGACATAAAACCCCTGCGGATCAGTGATCAATTGCTCAACCGCTTCATTCAGGAGCACAGTGACATGCGGCCAATTTCGCTGGAGGGTTTGGTCAGACACGCCAGCTCCTGTCAAAAGGACAAAGATTGCAATTCGGCGGGCATAGCATCCTGAGCAGGCTGGTCCAGCAATTGATGCCATGCATCTTCGGACCAGAGTTCAAGCTTGTTGCCCAAACCTACCAACATCAGTTTCTTATCGAGATGCGCGAACTCGCGCAGGGTGGGAGGCACCAGAATGCGCCCATTGCCGTCCATCTCCAGATTGACTGCCTGACCGATGAACAAACGTTGGATACGTCTGACTTCAGGATGAATAGTGGGTAACGACTGGATTTTTGGCAGTATCTGTTGCCACTCAGGTTCCGGGTACACCAGCAAGCAACGCTCCTGTGTATGCGCCGTCAGCCATAAACGACCAGCACAAAGCTCAACCAGCTCATCGCGAATACGCGCAGGCACGGCCATGCGACCTTTTGGGTCCATGCTGATGGAATGACTACCTGTAAACACAAATCACCACTTTGGAGTAAAAATTTCCACAAAAATCCACATTTATCCACTTTTTCCCACGATGCTCACTATAAATCCGCTCAGTGCAAAGTCAAGGGAACAAAAAACAAAAAAGTCACAAAAATCAGGGGAATATCGAGGAAAAGTGAGGGAAAGCATACGGAAAATGCCAAATGGAGACGAAAACAATACCGATAAAAAGATATAAAACAGCCAGATAAGCAAACAACTTAAAGTAAAACATTAAGTTTGCAATTATTTGGGATTGATAAGACAGGTTTTTTAGAAGGAAAGGAGCTAACAGGAGGACTCAAAACAAAAGCGGAGCAAAAGATACTGGATAAAAATTCAGCTGGCAAGACTGGTTTGCAAACCAAGCTTATGGAAGCTGTCATTTTTGATGGGGATTAACAGATCAAGCAAGAATCCTACGCAGACTTCAGATTCCTTAAACTTTTCGGAGTCAATATGCGTATCTCAAGTTACATAAGACCCCTGTTATTAATCAGCGTGCTGTTTGGTAGCTTTACATCTGCAGATTCAAAAAAAGAATGTTATTGCAAATTACCGCCGCAATCACTCATGGGTTACACCATCAACTATCAAATTCTCGATACCAAAACACAATTGACTGACGCCCCATACAAAGGTGTGGTTGTCAGCAACTATCAAAACAAACATTTTAAGGCACAAGGAACCGGAACTCTGAATAACAATACCGATCCAAATAAAGAATTTTCCGAAGGTAACTATAAATATAAAATTATCGACTGTAATACAGCGGTCGAAAGTGCAATCACAAGTTTGCCGCAATATTCACAGAGAACGACTCATTTAATTTTCACCAGCAAGGATGCAGGCACATGGGAACAAAATATTGATAATGGTCGAATAATTCATTCAGGTAAATTCAGCATTGTTAAAACAGCCACTACAGACACAGCACCCGGTGTCACAGCAGGGCTCCATTTCGCACTGATTATCAAATCAACCATATCCAATCTTCCGCCAGAAGTTTATCCTCGCGCGGGATTGGTCTTACAAACTTATAGGGAAGATGGCAGCATGACATTTTCAGGTACAGGCCCAGGCACTATTAATTCCACAGGGACTTACAGCTATAAAAAAGTTTCACCCAATACCGGTGTTGAAGAAGCTATTCAAACGAGTGCTTTCTTTAGCCTGCCCTACACTATGGTCTATACATTTGAAACAGAAAAATCAGGAAAATGGGAACAAAATTTTGCCAATGGATTAATTAAATTATCAGGTACATTTGACAGTTTCCCTGCACAATAACCAAAAAATGGCTTGCTTCTTATCAAGAGTAGGCCTTTATATAATCCAACAACAAGATCACGCATCTATGCCAATTTTTTATATTGAATTATTAAAATTATTTTTTATCGTTTCTTTTAGTATCGGTGCCTGGACTTGTATTAATTTAATCCTAAATAGACGTAGTGATTCCTATATTCGCAGCGCACTGATCATTTATGTACTGGTGTTATTAATATCGCCAATTAATGCCTACATTAATTTATTACAATTGGAAACGAGCAACTTTCTAACTTTACTGAGCCAAAAATTATCCTGGGTTTACGGACCATTATTGATGATTTTAATAGATAGGCTATTGTTAAAAAAAATCAATGGCAATTATATAATCTGGCATTTTTTACCTTTTTTATTTTTTTACCCTGGAGCAAGCACTTCAACTCTATTGGATTAGCCCATGGCAATATGTGGCGATACTTTATTTACAAATAAGTGGCTACCTGTTTTATGCCATAAAAAGTATTCTGCAACACAAAGAACAATTTAAAAAGTTAAATAAAAATTATCGCAATAGCAGTTATTACTGGGCCATGCATTTGGCGTTTGGACTGGCTGTTGTAATGACATGGGATTTGATTATTGTCAGCGGGCTTTTTCTGGGATTCATTAATTCATTCACCTTCATCACGATTCTTGCGTCTGCTTTTTCCATCTATATCAGCGCATTGTCATTGCTGTTTATTTATCAACCAGAAGTATCGATTAAAGATGGAATAGACCATACGACTTCCGAGGAAGAAACCAAAGTCACTCCACATCTGCGCAGCATTGAATTGTCATCTGAAGCCGCAAGTGAACTTCAGCAACGATTGGAAAAATTGATAGCAACCCATCAGCCTCATTTGGATGAAAGCATTTCATTGGGAAAATTGTCATCGCTTCTGGGGATTACACCACATCAACTGTCCGAATTACTGAATATTCATATGTCGATTTCTTTTTACGATTATCTCAACCATTTACGTTATGAAGAATCGATAAAGTTACTACAAAATATCCAACAGGAATACAGTATTACCGACATTGCCTATCGTTCAGGATTTAACAACCGTAATAGCTTTTATAAAGTGTTCAAAGAAAAAACCGGTATGACACCAACCCAATTCAAAAATAATTTTTCTGGATAGAAGGTCAAAAAAACTCACAATATTTTCCATTGTTTGAGTTTAAGTTGTAGAAACCCGTAAAAATAACGGCTATTCACTTCATATAGGTGTATGTTGAGAACCCCTAACTCAAACGAGACCTCATATGAAAAATCAAAAATTGCTGGGCGTGGTGTTACTTGTAGTTGGTGCCATCATCTTGTATTTCGGCTGGCAATCCTCCGAATCTGTAGGTGATAAAGTTACCGAAGCCATTACAGGCCGATTTACCGATGAAACCATGATTTTTATTATTGGCGGTGCTGTGGCACTGGTTGCAGGTATTTACCTGACATTACGCAAGGGTTAGCCTGGCTCCCTTCCTTACGAAGGGGAGGGCCAGGGGGGTTAGTTGATTGAAGAATTTTTTCAGAAACGAATATTGCTGCATTAGAAAAAGCTATTCACTGAAGCACCGCAGGGTTTCTGTCGTCATACGGTTTTTCTACCGCCCGACATCAAACCATTCATGAACTTCATACTTTGGAAGGGAATTTATTAGTTCAGCAAGTTTTATCGCAGTGGTCTGAATTTCAGATCACGAAGCAAAAACAAAAAAACCTGCATTAAGCAGGCTTTTAGGCGTCTGTCGAAACAGACTTTTTTATGGTGCCCAGACCCGGAATCGAACCAGGGACACGAGGATTTTCAATCCACTGCTCTACCGACTGAGCTATCTGGGCGTGTCTTTGCGGCTAGCGCAAGAGGCGCGTATTAAACCCGCTCGACCTGATCGAGTCAAGCCTGATTTGGAAAAAAATCCTGTGCTTTCAATGACTAAAAGATGATCACCATTACCTGTCTATTTCAGAAGAGGCTAGGTTTTAGGCGGGACGTAACCTTCGGCTTGATCAACATTTTCGCCGGATAAAAATTTGGTCATTTGTTCCGAAAGATAAACTTTGGTGCCCATGTCCATCATATTCAGGCGTTTTTCGTTGATTAACAGGGTTTGGTGCGCCATCCATTCTTGCCAGGCTTGTTTGGAGACATGATTGTAGATGTCCTGTCCTTTTGCGCCGGGATAGGGGGGGAGATCCAGGCCTTCCATTTCCTGTTGATATTTACGGCAAAAAACCATTCTGGGCATAACTCGTTCTCAACTTATTTGCGGGTGGATTTTTTGGGGCTGCGCGGATCAAGCTGCGCCAATTTATCCAATAATTTTTTGACTGGTGCAGCCAAACCCAAATCTTCAGGGGCATGTGGATTGTACCAGTGGGATTTGGCTTCGCCGATCACTTTGGGGGTTTTGGTCAGTTGAATCAACACTGGCGTGATATCCAGATGATAGTGACTAAACGTGTGGCGCCAGCAATCCCAGATTTCGATAGCCGCTGATTTTCCAAATCGGTCATCAACAAACGTTTGTGCATCAACGTCCAAATCAATTTCCGGAAAACTCCAAAGCCCGCCCCAAATACCTGATGCCGGGCGTTGTTGTAATAAAAAATCACCGGATGGATTGCGCAACATTAATAATTGCACGGCTTTTTCCGGTAAATCTTTTTTCGGTTTTTTACCGGGAAATTGTTGAATTGTCCCTTGTGCATAAGCAACACAACCTTCACGCAAAGGACAAACATCACATTGGGGTTTGCTGCGCGTACAAATCGTTGCTCCCAAATCCATCATGGCTTGAGTGTAATGATCAGGACGTTTTTTTGGATTTAATTCTTCAGCAATTTTCCATAATTGATTAGCAACATTTGGCAACCCGGGCCAGCCTTCAACTGCAAAATAACGCGCGAGTACACGTTTGACATTACCATCCAAAATTGCAGCCGGTTTTTTAAATGCGATACTGACTATGGCACCTGCGGTTGAACGGCCAATACCGGGAAGCTCCGCTAATTCTTCAACACTGGATGGAAATTCTCCTGCATGATTATTCACAATCGCTTTCGCGCACTGATGCAAATTGCGCGCTCTGGCGTAATAACCCAATCCCGTCCACAAATGCAGTACTTTATCGACAGGTGCCGCAGCCAGTGATTTCACATCCGGATATTTTTCAACAAAGCGTTCGAAATAAGGAATGACTGTTGCCACTTGTGTTTGCTGCAACATGATTTCTGATAACCATACACGATAAGGATTGATATTGTGTTGCCAAGGCAAATGTTTTCGTCCATGACGATCAAACCAGGTTAAAACAGATTTTGAAAAAGCGTGACTCATAGAGATATTTTTATCTGACTCCCGTCATTCGTATTAAATGGCGGGAGTGGTTTATGAATTGAATTACTGTGCTACTGCTGGAGTGCTTGCTTCACCTGATGCACTGGATTGAGTTGAATCAATCACGGCATCTTGTGTTGTGTTTTCTTGCACTGCATTCTCTTGCGCTGCGTTCTCTGCTCCACTCGTTGATGTAGAACTTGCTTGCACTGGTGTTTCTTTTGTTGAGCTTTCATCTGTTGAGCCACCGAGTTTCTTCTGTAACTTATCAAACAGTTTTTGTTTTTTGTCTTCTACTTTGGCTTTCACTTCCTGTTTTTTCTCTTCAATTTTAGCACCGTGCTTTTTCTTGATTTTATATTCAGCGTAGTCTTTGGTAATGTCCAACAACAAATCTTTATCAGGCCCGCAATCTTTCAAAGGTTCCATCCCGGATAATTTTCCTTTGCAGCGCAACAGGTTCATACCACGTTCGACCCAATAATTATCACCCATCACACAACCCTGCGGGCCAGTGCTGACTTCAGCTTCGGTAGTTGTGCTCTTTAAAAAAGAAAAGGGTAATAATAAATTGTATTTATCATTTGCCAAATCAATTGAACCACTTGAACTTAGCAACAAATTTTCAACACCCGCTTTAAAACTATCAATAACGATTTTTTCATCACGCAATTTAATGCTGCCTGAAACTTCTGTCAGTTGCGTAAGATCCTGCCATACCTGTTCTGAATCAGGATTTTTATTCACTAAATTGACCAACTTACAAAACTGTTTTTGTAAGTTAATAGGCGTAATACGCAATTCAGCACCGGAAAAAGTGGCATTACTTTGCAAATTTTTGATTAATTGATTAACGGTTGCACCATTGGCACTGCCCAAGGCGCGTAAATTAATAGCTCCCTGAAGGTCAAATTTTTCTTTGTCATGCGCAAACAAATCGCCCAATAACGCATTCACCTGCACCGATTCCAATGCTGCATCAAAGGTCAGATTGGCTTTTTCACTTCGAGCATCCAACTGATTTTTAAACAGCACTTTTCCAGAATAAGTCTGGCCATTCAGCTGCTGTTCCAACATGCCATTTTTAGCGAGCAGTTTCCAATTCAGTTCCGTCAGCTTAAGTTTTTTAACAATCAATTCTTTTAATTGAATGTTGGCATTCAAATTCAAACTGCGCAACGCATCCAAAGGCAAATCTGTATCGGATGCCGGCTCAGACTCAACCGTCTCTTCCTCTGTCACTGGTGGCAAATAATCATCCAGATTGAATTTATCACCTTGCAAATTGAGTTTAATAGCAGACGTTGAGAAATCGGTAACAGCGACGGAACCGGTAAATTGATTGTCATCCAACACTAATTGAATGTCATTTAATGACATTTTTTTATCGTTACCTTCAAAAAGCGAACTCAATGCCAGGCTGGAAACTGCATTTTTATTTGCTGTGTCTAACTGCACGTCAAAATATGCCAACAACTCCCGCAACGAAATAGACTCCAGTTTGAAGTTGCCTTTATAGGACATGTTATTTTGCAAATCACTCACAAGAACATCATACGTCAATGGAATGGACACATCTTTTTTGCCCAGCAAATCCAGCTGTAGTTTTCCTTCTGACAACTGCAAGGATTTGAATTGTTTATCCATTTTAATTTGATTACCGAGATCAAATGACAAACGAATCTCAGGATCGCTACCGGATTTCACGGCAATATTGGTTGTGACAGAAACAGGAAATGCGGTCTCCTGAGTGTTCACATCTTGCAAATGTAAATTGAAATCACTTAATTCAATCGATTGTTTTGCCTGTTCATCCAGATACGCGATTCGACTTTTCTCAATACTGATTTTTTCGATATTCATGTTCAGCGTAGATTCGCTGGAAGGCGGTGCTTCTGCTTCCGGTTTTTTGTTATCTGTCAAAAATGACCAATTACTTTTACCCTGATTATCAACAACCAAATGCAAATTGACACCTGACAATACCAGATGATCTGCTTGAAAATTACCGGAAAATAAAGGGCTTAATGCCAATAACAAACTCATCCGTTCAATTTCGGCCAATCTTTTTTCTGACTCAACCAATGAGCCTAATTTGACGCCCTCTGCACCCAGGCCAATGCTTGGCCATAATTTCCAGGACAGATCACCTTCAACACTTAAAGCAATACCCTGTTTTTTAGCCAAGGATTCAATCGAAGGTTTAAATTGGTTTGGATCTACCAGGGTAATAAAACCAACGACTATCACAACAAGCAATAACACCAACGCGCCGATAATTTTCAACACTGTTTTGATCATGATTAATTCTCAATAATTTTCAAACCACTGGTATCCGGAATTTTAATCTCCACTTGCGGTTTGATTTGTTCAAGTAAACTGCCAACAGGAGCAAGTGAAAAATTGCTCGTTAATACTGGCGCACTTATTTCGGGTGCTTTTTCACTATCCATTAACAGTGGCGCACCAGGTTCAGATAATCCCCAATCCCCAACATCTATCTCCAGAATTGGCAGCTCTATTCTTTCACTGGAATCAATTAAGTTGGTTCCTGCGTCTGCCACTTTATAATCCGGAATAATTAAAGGCTCCGGTTCTATTTGTTTGGATTCGCTCAAGTCCACCAAATTTCCACCGACAGGACGCAAAGAATAAACACTTAAATTAAATTGACGATTGACAGGCGCCAAGCGGGAAGAAGCGGGCATCATCAAACTGCCAACAGGCGCCAAAGTCCACTGATTTTGTGTAGAAGGTGAAGATACATTTGCCGCTGGATTTGTTGTAGACGATGTGGATGCAACCGTGTTTGTTGGTGCGGCCATGGCTTTTGGTTGAACAGGTTTTGATTGTTCCGTACCAGCTGAAACCAATTCAACCAATGCACCGGCCTTCGTGAGTACATCCTGATATTTTTCTGCGCTGGATCTATCAAGACCCCGTTTGAGTACAACCGGCTTACCGGAAAACAGCGCATCCACTTTTGCTGAATCAATTTTAAAGAGTTGTTGCAGTTTGAGTTTTACGTCATGAAGATTCTGCCCAAATTGAATATCCCCTCTAAACAGGATTTCAAATGTTTTCATCTCGTCATCAGACATAGTATTTTTTCCACCGTAATTTATCGGAATCATTGTAGCTCACATGATGCGCGCGTTTATCTGCCCTCATCCGGTAATAAGACGCCAATCAATTGACTCTGTTCCTGAAAAAACTTTCAAAATCAAGCTTATCACAAGAGGACTGAATAAGAGTCAGTGAGTTTTGTAACAAAACAATCTTTATTCCAAGTGGAAAATGTGACAGTTTGAATCATACTTTGTTTACTTGCGTGGTAAGGAGGTCAAGATGAGTACTGAACTGAAACATCCTCTGGATGATGCTGATGCGATGCGTGAAAAAGTGGTGGAAGACATTGCTTTCCTCAATCACAAAATTGATTTGATGATAAAACAACCTCGTCCGAATCAGATGTTGATAGAACATTATCAGGGCATGCTGAAAAGTCGTCAGGCCGTATTGGGCTGGCTTCGCGATGGTGATATTGACGACACACCTGCAAAATTTGCATAAACACATTCGATTACAAGTGATGATCCATATCCAGTGCAGGAAGTTCGACATCGGGCTTGCCAATCACTTTTGCCGGAACGCCAGCAACCGTTGTTTTTGGCGCAACGTTTTCCAGTACCAGACTACCTGCACCAATTTTGGCTCCCACTCCCACTTCAACACAGCCTAAAATTTTAGCGCCAACACCAATCAAAACCCCGCGACGAATTTTGGGATGACGGTCGGTCTTGGCGCAGCCACTGCCGCCCAAAGTCACCGAATGCAACATCGAAACCTCATCTTCGATCACAGCTGTTTCGCCAATCACTACGCCGGTGGCGTGATCGATCATAATACTTTTTCCAATAGTCGCACCGGGGTGAATATCGACATCAAATACCTGCGAAATTTGATTTTGAAAAAATAATGCCAACGAACGACGACCTTGTTGCCACAACCAGTGTGCGATTCGCCAGGACTGTAAAGCATGATAACCCTTAAAAAATAAAAAAGGCATGCACAGATTTTTGCATGCCGGATCGCGCTCGCGATGTGCAATGATATCCGCTTGCATGGCAACTTCAATTTGCGAATCAGCCGACATTGCTTGCTCAAGCACCTCACGAATCATCATAGCGGGCAATGCCTGGCTATCCAGTTTATTCGCCAAATGAAAACTGATTGCCGCTGAAAAACTGGCATGATTTAAAATAATCGCGTGATAAAAACTGGCCAGCATGGGTTCAGTTTTACTGGCTTCCTGTGCTTCTGTTCGAATTAATTCCCAGAGAGTTTTATTGGTCATGATTACGCCTGAATTTGAAATTTAATTTTTGAAACTTCATTACACTTCCCCACTTTGAAAAAGGGGGGCCAGGGGGATTTAAAATTCAATACAACTGACCATTTTAAATCCCTCCCCCGCCTCCCTTTTTCAAAGGGAGGAGCCCCGGCAACTGTTTCATATCAGTAAACCATTCCACATTCATTTCTTTA
>CBFGPN010000129.1:0-11512 GCA_965650675.1 uncultured Cellvibrio sp. | reverse complement strand
GTCGCCTTTATATTTGTTCGTCATCCCTGCGAAGGCAGGGATCTACTTGGTCGGTAAGTCACTGCCTTCGCAGGGATGACATGCAAATGTGGGAGCATGACGAGTTTGGATAACATTATTCCATGCTGACGGGATAAGATTGATAAGTACAATAATCTGAATTGGCATCGCAAACTTCCAATAAGAGATACAATCTTTGCGGTAAAGTAGCGCCGAACAAACTGGAAATATCAACATTGCGCGTGCTGGTATCACAGTTCATATACAAATCTTCAGTGTATTCGCACACCCAGTTTCCTGCCTGATCGCAAACCAAACCTTCTCCACAAATAGTAGTGCCAATCATAATGCTGTTGTAAATAGAATTACGATCATTAATTTTTAAACTGACTCTGTAATCTTCAAGGCTATCAACCTTCCAGAAAACCTCGAATAAACCTTCATATTCATAAGGAGAAAGCGCCAAAGGAGCTGTAGAAACCGAAGTGTCCACGTCATAACTGTCGATCATGTCGAATCGTTTCAACTCTGGCAGATATTCATCCTCATACGCCACTCGCTCTTCATGACAAGCTGTCAGAAGCAAAGCCGATAAAATCATGACCAACACACTGATTTTTTTCATGACAAACTCCGATATCCAGGATTTTCTATAAGGATCTGTAGTGATACTATCGGCTGCCAACTGAATTACGGCTGAATTTTTTCCTTCCCTCCATTCAAGGCGCCATAGGCGCGGACGAGTAACTGATTATGAAAAAACTGATTTGTGGATTGTTGTGCCTTGGCTTCCTTTATTCCAGCCATGCATTCTGTGATGAAACCAAAGCGGTTTCAGAAGCAGTAAGCAAATTAACCAAAGCCATGATTGATGCTGATGAAAAAACGCTTACCGAACTTGCAGCACCACAATTGAGTTATGGCCACTCGGGTGGCAGCATTGAAGACAAAGCTGCATTTATTGAAAAAATTGTCAGCGGCCGTTCAGATTTCGTCACCATCGATCTGCAAAAACAAACCATCAGCATTGCAGGTGATACCGCAATTGTGCGTCATGACCTGAATGCAGACATATTGGATGGAGGCAAAGCCGCCAGTATTCACCTGGGCGTATTACTGATTTGGCAAAAACAATCCGGAAAATGGAAATTGCTGGCACGCCAGGCCATCAAATATTTACCGGCGCCAGCCGCACCTGCAGCCCCCGCAACAAAATAAGTGCAATATGAAACTCTACGGTAGCTATACATCGCCTTTTGTTCGCCATTGCAGAATTGTGCTGTTGGAAACCAACAGCCAATGCGAATTTATTGAAACTGATCAAGCAGCCAGTGCGGTTAAATCACCGACAAAACGAGTTCCTTTTCTGGAAGATGGAGACATATTTTTAACCGATTCCAGTGCAATTATTAAATATCTTCGTGAAAAAAACGGAGGCAATTTTTGTGCTTCAACACTGGAGCTGAACAAGTTTTGTTTGGTAAATGCGGCACTGGATACAGTGGTGAATTTATTTTTTATCAAACGCGATGGTGTGGATATAACGCAAATTCCTTATCTGCAACGACAGGCCGCCAGAATTCAATCAACATTGGAAGAATTAAATAACACAAGGTTTTCAGCACAAGCACCATACAATGATGCTGACTTGCGACTGGCTTGTTTTATGAGTTGGGCAAAACTTCGCAATCAAGTGGATTTTTCTGTTTATCCACAACTGGAAAAATTTCATGAAACAATTGCGAGTTATGAGCCGTTTTTGAAGACTAAACCGCCGGTTTGATGCCCTCACCCCAACCCTCTCCCAGAGGGAGAGGGGGCGGCATTTACTTTGATTAGGGAGTCATCCCCTCTCCCTCTGGGAGAGGGCTAGGGTGAGGGAAAATCACAAGCCATAAACAATTTTCGGCTTCCTTAATTGCTTCGCAGTAAACGCCAATAACAACACACCCAATAAAATCGAAACGCTACCCACTTGCAATAATTGCCATGAAGTCACCAATTCCCCCAGCAATATATTTTTAATCACAATTTGATGTGCCAATACCGGAACCCACATAAACCAATCCTGATAACTACTGGGATTAATCAGCGTATAAAATAAAGGCACCATCGGAATAAAAACCATGAGTCCCATGTAGGTTTGCGCATCTTTAAAACTGCGTGCAAAAATCGAAATTAAAAATTGCAGACTGGTAGCCAAAATTGCAACCGGAAATAACACCAAAAAAATACAACCTATATCGGCCAGAACTACATCTACTTTCATACCTATATCTTTAAAAGGTAAAAAATAAAATGCAACAGACAATAAGCCCAGTGCAACCAATATAACCAGCAAAGTTAATATGTAACTATTCAACCATTTGCCGATTAAAATAAAAGAAGATCTTGCAGGCGTAATTAACAACGACTCCAATGAACGGCGCTCGCGTTCACCTGACACCATATCCGCAGAAAAACCTATGCTTCCTAAAAAACAGGCCATGAGTAAAAAGAAAGGGACTGTGGCTATCACAAAAAAACCCATTTTTTGATCACTGGCAATATTGATATCACGAATAAAAACTGGTGATGAAATTGAAGGATCTATACCACGCGACATTAAACGCAGGTTACCTATTCGACCTTGCCAGGCCCATATCTGTTGCCTGACAAAATTCAAACTGCCTTGTACTTTGGTATTGGTTGCATCAAATACTAACAACAGCTCTATGGATTCTCCCGTTGAAAATTTTTCTTGTGCATCCCTGGGAATGATCAGGACATAACCCAATTCATTTTGTTCGACTTTTTTATAAGCGTCGCCTTCAATTGGATTGATGGCAACACCTCTTTCTTTTAACCAATCAACCAATGGAGATAAATTTTCTACACCTGAAACAGATAATTGAATAGGATCGTTGGTGGTTGCTCTGGATTGTTTTCCCATGTGTATAGCGAATAATGATGACGCCACAAATACACCAACCAAATAAATTGGCATCAACACTATCATGCGCAAACTGCGCATATCTCTGAGAGTATCACGCCATTCTTTTTTCAAAACAGTAAAAATAGTGATTATCATCAGACAGTCTCCTTTTTATCTTCTGCAGTTTTACTTTCTGTTTCCGTTTCGTTTTCTTTTTGTACTGACATCATATTTTCATCACTGACAAGATTAATAAAAGCATCTTCAAGATTGTCAGATTGGCCAGCGTCAAGAATTTCATTTAATTTTCCTTGCGCAACTACTTTTCCACGGGCTATCACAATAATGCGATCACAGAGCCCTTTTACTTCATGCATTAAATGACTGGAAAATACGACGCTCTTGCCCTGTTCTTTCAGGTCGTGTAGTAACTTGCGCACAGCGCGGGTTGTAATCACATCCAAACCATTGGTAGGCTCATCCAATAAAACATGCTGGGGATTGTGTACTATGGCACGTGAAAGTGCAGTTTTCATTCTTTCACCCAAAGAAAATCCTTCTGCTTGTCGATCTGCAATTTTTTCCATTCCCAATCGTTTAATTAATTCGTGAATTGAGCTCTCCAATTGTGCAGGTTCAACCCTGTGCAATTCACCAAAATAACGAATATTTTCCACTGCCGTTAAACGCTTATACAAACCCGTATCATCAGGCAAAACGCCCAATAACCGGCGTGCAGCTTCGGGCGATTCAGAAACCTTGACGTTATCAATAAAAATTTCGCCCGATGTAGGCTGAAGCAGCCCATAAATCAAACGCATAAGCGTTGATTTTCCTGCACCATTCAAACCTAACAATCCGGTAATTTCACCATCGCGAAATTCCATACTAACATTATCCAACGCGGTAATAATTTTCTTTTCTTTTTTAAACGAAATTTTATTACTTGATGAATTTGCAATAAATTTTTTGGATATATTGTCTACCCGAATCATTTTTCACCTCCAGTGTGTATTGTTTTGTCGCTATTCGCTCCCAAATCTACCGGTAAAGGTAATATGTCCCGAATACAATCAGTTTTTATATTTGCTGTTGATGCACGCTCATAAAACTGTGCGATCAATTGTGGAACACAACCTTCAGTAGACACTATGTGATGCCCCCCGGGAGCAAGCAAGGACAGTGAATTCGTTAAATTCTGATTCACTCTTTCTGCCCAGCTCACAGGGGTCACCGGATCAAATCCGCCCGATAATAACAGCCCGGGAACATCCGTCTTTAATGGCTGATAATAATCATCCGGTAAACTTGTTTTCGGCCAAACGGAACACACTCTGTCCATCTCATCAACAAAATTGTATCCCAGAAACTCTTGAGTATTTTTGTTTTTTTCTGAAATAAATCTATCTTCATTACATACTACCGAGTAGCGCATAGCATCACTAATTTTCAGATTTGCAAAACTTTTATTCGCCAAAACACTTAGGCTGACCAATGCCTGATACTGTCCTTTTTCCGCATCACTTATAATTTGTGGCAGAAGTGCCGACAAATCACGTGAATAGAGTGCAGAAAAAATCAGCATTGAAAACTCACGCGAATTGGCCACCCAGCTTTTTTCATGATTATGTTGTGGATCACGATATTGTATTGTTATGGTTTTTTGCCCGGCTTCCGCCTGTTTGAATCTTTGCAAGAGAGTCGTTATTTTTTCCAACATATTACCGTAAAGAGAAAAACAGGTTGAATTCTGTATACATTGATCATTGATTTTATTGAGTGATTGCATCGCATCCCGCGCAAAATAATCAGGTAAGGCGATATCAACAGGTGCTACACCATCCAACACCATGGTACGCAAATGTTGTGGATATTGACGAGCATATTGCATCACCACTCTTGAGCCATAGGAGCCACCCCATAAATTAATTTTTTCATAGCCAAGCACATTCCTGACAAAATTTAAATCCTGAACTGCATAAGGTGTAGTGTAAAAGGCAGATGCTGTACGAAATTCATCTGCACAACGTTGTATTTCAGTATCCATCCATTCACGCTGTTGCGACTCTTTCCACTGCTGTAAATCTTCCGGTGGCTTTTTACATTTTAAGGGATTGGATTTACCTGTTCCTCTTTGATCCACAAAAATCAGATCACGATTTTTCCTGACATCATAAAATACCGCATGAATTTGTTTTGCCATTTCAACTGATGACCCACCAGGACCACCCTGAATTAAAAAAACCGGATCTTTTTCCGGAGCCGGACTGATTGCAGGCAAACGTAAAATATTTAATTCAATTTTTTTACTTTGCGGATCATCAGGATTTTCATTCACCAATAGCTCACCGCACTCAGCACCATCTACAAGCGGCGGATATCCTGTTTCTTCAAAACCGGGGCATGGTTTTAGAATGGAATTTTTTGTGTTTTCGGTTTTGTTGGATTGGGGGTTGCAGGCGGTGAAGAAAACTCCAAGCACTAAAATAAAAAATATTTTCGAAAACCTGACCCCACCCCAGCCCTCCCGTTCAGAAACCAATCCATATGGTTTCCCCTTTGGGCAGCTTCGCTGTGCAAATTGCTCCTGCAATTTGTGCCACGACTGCACGGATGCAGAAGGTAGAGTAACGCAGGGAACAGTTACCGAGGGGAGGAAGTCAGTTCCTCCCCCTGGCAAGGGGGAGGTTAGGAGGGGGTCATGGTGCTCCGAAGTATTTAAAAAATTTCTCATCACTTCTACCTATCCTTTTTCATCTGTTTTTTAATCAACAACAATAATTCATCAATATCTAAATCCAACTGTTTAGCCACCAGTAATAAATTTTCGATCGCAGGCGTTAATAAATCCTGTTTTTGTTGTTTTGATTCTTCTTTTGAAATTGCAGCAACCTGCATAGGTTTTCCACGCTGACGAATTAACAGCCCTTCGTTTTCCAACAATGCATAAGCTTTGGAAATTGTCATAGGGTTGACTGCATGTTGCACAGCCAATTCACGCACTGACGGCAATTCACTTCCTGACACCAATTGCCCACTTGCAATCATACGTCGCACTTGCTCAACGACTTGTCGATAAATAGGAATGCCGGATTGGGGATTTAAAATAAACATTAGCCCACCCTGACGAAATTAATTTTCTGCCATTTTTTTAGTAAATAGTATCGCGACAACAAAATTGCCACTACTAACACCAAGAGAATAACGACAACTTCTGCAGATCGTTCAACGTTCCACAGGGTGCAAGCCAGGGAAAACAATATAATAGAACCGAACGCTATGACGGCTTGCCATCCCGTTGCGCCTATTTTGTTATCTTTATCGCGAACATAAACGATCATCGAAAAATAGAATGTTGCCACTTCAATAATCAATGCAACCACAAACGAAATCACAAAATCAGATACACCAATAATCTGAACACCCGCTATTTGATTCAAGGCCAATGCCACCAAGGGAGTAACAAACATCATTTGTAGTGAATATTTCAAGTGATGCTTTTCAATAAAACAAAACAGTTGCCTGCGATCTCCTGGAAACAACAACCAAAGTGATTTAATGTTGCGAATAATCGCTGTCAAAAACCCAAAAGATCCAAAAATCGCTGTGTAAAAAACAAAAATAACACCCAGGTATTGCATCATATTCTGAAATTTGTCTGCCATTAACCACTTAAACAATACCAGCACTAATAACGTCATCAGCATGATCATAAGACCTGAAGGCAATAAAGACGCGTATCCATCTGACATACCCATCAATTTTGTACCCAAAAAACTGTTGGGCTTTGATCTTGGTGCCAAAAAATTCGTCACTGCGATTGCCGCTGGATTAACTGAAGGATTGGCAGTTGTTCCTGCCGCCATCATCTGCTCCATATTTATTGCAAAATAATTGATAAAATATTTTTGTGGCTTTAGTCTTAACCACCAAAACGCAAAAGCTAACCAGAACAAAACCAATACAGAAATCAATTGCAAAAAACTCCATTGGGACAATTGTTGTAATATTGGATTGACCACAGCAAAGGTCATAAAGAGTGCGCTTTGGATTAGAGGGAAACGATAGGCTGTAAAAAACAATGCAATGATAAATGCTGTTGACAGCAACCAAACCTGTAATCCGAAATGACTTAAATACAGAAATCCAACCGAATCAGCAATCGACTTAAGCTGGGTACAATCACCTTCTGCACATATTTCTTTTGCAGGCTCAGCAACAATTAATTTAAAGATAATAACTGTCAATGGAAGTATCATGCTTAATATAACGGCAACAACAAAATAAAATTTTCTAAAGTCCGTTAAATAACGTAATGACTTGCTACTGATGGTCGCTATAGCCTGGCTTGGCAATACAATCAGGATTAATAAAAAATATAAAAAAGCCATAGCCAATAACAGCGGCGCAGTGCCACCCAAATGACCTTTCCAAAACCAACCCGCTATCAAAATCAACAAATAGACAATAGATACTGCAATCAATACAAACTTCATAATTCCTAAAGGCATTATCACGGTTTTTATTAATGACCAATAGGCTCCAATAGTTGTTGCACTCATACATTCATCTCCAGAAAAATATCTTCCAGACTTAAGTATTCAATAAGTGCATCGGGAACCTGCTGACGAATAACTGACTCCAAATCAGCATTCCAATTTTTCAATGTGAGCTGAATATGCAAATTGTCTTCTTTCTTTTTGATGATTTCGGGTAACTGCGATAAAAAAGCATTGGTGTAGGCTGCACGTGGAAAAGTTAATCGAATAATGGATTCCTTTAAACCATCCAGATCACCCTGGTAATCCATAACCCCATCGCGCAACATCCACACCTGATTCGCCACTCGCTCTACATCGCTGACAATATGGGTTGAAAAAATCACTGCACGATTTTCATCAGATGCAATTTCAATAATTTGTTGCAGAAATTGGCGACGTGCAATCGGGTCAAGACTGGCAACAGGCTCATCCAACACCAACAATTGTGGCTCATGTGCCATAGCAAGCAATATGGATAGTTTTTGCCGTTGACCGACTGACATTTTATTTACGCGAATATCCATCGGGATCATCCACTCAAGGATTAATTTCTCAACCAATGTTTGATTCCAGGTTGGGCGAAAACCACGAAACAATTCGATTTGTTCTTTGCCCGTCATGGTTTGCAATAACTCATCCTGCTGCGGCACAAATCCTATTTTTTGTTTTTGTTCGTCGTGAATACGGGTTGCATCAACACCCCAAAGCGACACTTTTCCGTGTGATGGAAAAGCAAAACCCAATAAGGTTTCCAACAAAGTCGTTTTACCTGCACCGTTTTTTCCTAGCAATGCAATCACATTGCCTGATTGTACTTTGGTTTCTATTCCTTTAAGAATAGTAACGGTGCCCGCTTTTCGCTGAAGCTGTTGTGCATCAATAATAAGTTCAGATTGGCTCACAATAGGATTCCTTAAAAAGAGATTACTTTGCAGCAACGACAGGTTTTATTTGATAGCCTTTTTCACGCAGTTGATTTAATAGACCTTCATCACCAACCAAATGCAAACTGCCGACTAATATCATTTCTTTTTCCTGTGTCGCCAACATTCCTTCGATTTTTTGCATCCATTTATTATTGCGATACGCCACCAGCAAACGATAAAATTCCGGGAATTCTTTTTTCATTGGCGCCAGCATTTCTTTCTCAATCAATGAAAGATCACCAGCTCGCCAGGCAGCTGTAACCTTGATCATCATGTCATTCATTTTTTTCAAATCGCGCAGTGTGGCAATAATTGTTTGATTAGGATCCTGATCATTTAAGGCATTCATAAAATTCAACACTTCATCCGCTGATTCCAGTTCGCCGATATTTTTACTCTGCAGTCTGGCTTGTTGGTTGAAATAAAAATCCACGCCCTGGGTTAAACCACTTTTCTGGCCTTGTTGCATCACCATCATCAAACTCACCATAAAGGGTTTGAATTGCATCAACTGACCTATGGGCACTTGATTGGCTGCCGAGTAATCCTGTAATTCCTTCCAGACTTCAGGACGTAATTCACTGCTAAGGTTTTTGCCGCCGCTATACATCATTTGCTGCATCATTTTTTGACCGAACTCGGGGCTGCTGGCTTTTTGTAAATCCGTTTCCAACACCAGCATTTGGCTTTTATCAAAAGCTTGCTGATATTCTGCGGGCAAAGGGAAATCGGATGGACGCAACAAATGAATAGTGCCTCCCAAATAGAGGCTCTCCCCTTTTTTGTTGGTGACTTCATAGAGACTGGTTTCTGCATAAACCGTCGTGGCAGACAAAATGCAGCCTGCCACAATCAGGGATATGAAATTGGAGATAAGGTTTTTCATCCGGGCTTCCTTTGTGTCAGTGAATGAACAGTTAACTTAACTGTATCAATACACTAATACACAAAGAATGGACATGCAAGTTTTTTTACTCTCAGTATCTCGAAAAGATACGCAGATGCGTCTATTTCATAAAACCAAGATTGCTGCTCGCAAAGCGACTGACATTGGGCAGAATAGTGTTAACCTCGCTCGCACTCACGCCAAACCAACGCGCTAAAGTAGCAGCGAGCTGATCGACAGAGGTTGAGGGCAGCAAGCGGCCCTGGCCAACCTGATCATCGCTGGTAATCGAAATTTGTGGTGCTGTTCCATAAAACTGCCCGCCATTAACTGCACCACCCATAATGAAATGATGGCTGCCCCAGCCGTGATCTGAACCATCACCATTGGATGCCAGGGTGCGGCCAAAATCCGATGCCGTAAAGCTGGTCACTTTTTCAGAAACACCCAGCTCCACTGTGGCCTGATAAAACGCATTCATGGCTTCATCCACTTGCGCCAATAATTTTGGATGATTTTCATTAAGACCATCATGAGTATCAAATCCACCCAGAGATACAAAAAACACCTGGCGTTTTGTACCCAAAAGATCACGCGCACCGATTAGTCTTGCAACAACTTTTAATTGATCGGCCAATGAATTTTTTTTGCTGTCACGATCAAATGATGTTGATAAGTTCACAGGATTTAAGGCTGCGTTAACTACCTCCTCCAATTCCATCGAACGTTTAGTCACTATCGCCAATTCATTTTCCAAAATATGCGGGCTGTTCTGTGTAATTAATTTTTTTAACGCATTAGACACAGCAGACGAATTAAATGCAGAACCTTTGGCCGCCCAAATGGGGATCGCACCTGAGGGACTGATTTGATATTGCAGCGCATTGTTACCCGCTAAAAATACCGCGTTACCCGATGCGGATATACAGGTGAGCGTACTGATATTATTGCTGGACAATGCCAGATCGCCCATATAACCACCCCAACCTTTGGTTGCACCTTCACTATTGAGTGCCTGCCAAACAGACTGCTGGTCATTATGTGAAAAAAGTTTGGGTGGTAACGGATATTGTACGCGGTCAGACCCCTGATATTGAGCCAAGGTCAAAGGTGTGAGCAAAGGACCTATATTCAATTGCACAGCAAGCTTGCCCGTATTAAATAAAGACGCCATGGATGTTAATTCTGGCGATAATGCGTATTCAATATTATTGGTCAGCGTTTGCGGAGTGAGTGTGGTTAATTTTGTTGCGGCAAGCGCACTGTGAGCCAGAGCTATTCCACCTGCGGTTCGGTCTGCACCGCCGCCGCGAATTTTGCTGTAGAGATCGTAATTAGTGATATCAACCGGTATCAACGTATTACCGTGATCATTTCCACCAAACAAAAAAACGCAAACCAATGCTTTATAGTCGCTGGCTTCAAACGCGGCGGCCTCACCAATACCGGCAAGATTCAGTGCGAGTGGTGCACCCACCCCCATCATAGAAAGTGCGCCAGCCCTTTTTAAAAAAGCGCGGCGAGTCATGTCATTAATTTTATTGATGTGCATGGCGACTGCTTTCCTGGTTATTTTTGAATTAAATATTCTGGGCTAGCGACCACTAATAAAATAGCCGCATAAAGACGATCATATTTTGCATTGGTAGAGCTTGCACTTGTAACAGGGTTTGCTTCCAGAGCTTGCTGAATTAAATCGGTTGTAGTGGTAGAAAGTTGGTTGGCAGACAAATGTAAATTCAACCATTCAACCAGGGCTTTTGCATCAGTGGCCAAATGGGCAATTTTTGCCAAATTTATTTTTACATCGGCATAACCTGATTTAATAAAATAAGACACCATGTTGATATAGCCCGCCGTAGAAGTTTCATTGTGCAATTGAAATTCAGGCGCTAATAAAGATTGTGCGGCCAAAGCAGTATTAGGTGGCACATAACCGGGACGAAAAAAATTAAATACTGAAGGCGATCGCAATGGTGATTGACCCAGGCCGGTATCCGCATTGGAGAGGTCATAAATTTCCCATTTGCCATTAGTGCTACTCACGTCAAACGTACGCGCGATTTGTGTGAGCCTGACAATAGGTTCACGCAGCTTTCCCGCAATAGTATTGTTGACTGACGCACGCGCTTCAGTGTCCGTTAAAATCGCACGCCATACTGCTTTTAAATCACCACGCACATTTGCGCCATTGTTATTAAACACAGCAGCAACACGCTGAACATAAGCAGGGCTTGGATTGGAT
>CBFGPN010000128.1:0-11523 GCA_965650675.1 uncultured Cellvibrio sp. | reverse complement strand
TTTTGCCGAAAATTTTCTTTACGAAGGCGGTCTGCTGAATTTAATTAAAGATTTGGGTGAAAAGTTTGAGCGTGGGAAGTTGTAATAATATTCGTTGATAAATGCGCCTGTAATGCAATGACTTTAAAAAACGGTGACTGGGTCGCCGTTTTTTTTGCAAAAAAATGAATCAGGTATTTTTTATCGTGTTGTATTTATGAATCCTGTGACAAACTGCTGATATTCAAGTAAATTTTGAACCGGCCAGAAGGGTGGCATATAATGAGCGCCCTTTGAAATAACCTGGAATCAACGGTTCATTTCCAGAAAATTCACACCATGAGTTCAGGAAAAACGGAATGGCGATAACAATATCTGTAGTCAATGCTCCTCTGGGTGCCCGTTATGGTGAGTCTTCACGTGTTTTTAGTGAACAGGGTGGCACTATCGGGCGAGGTGAAAGAAATACCTGGGTTTTAGACGATCCTGAAAAATATCTTTCGTCCTGTCATTGTTCAATTACCTTTGAAGGCGGTAGTTACTACATTACTGACCTGAGTACCAACGGCACATATTTGAATCATGCTCCTGCTCCTTTGGGCAAGGGATCCAAATCCATTTTGAAGGATGGTGATTCTTTTGAGATGGGTAGCTATAGCCTGCAAGTCAAGATTCAGACGTCTATTGATAGTGTGTTTGGCAAAGGGCCACTTCTGGCACCTGATCCGTTTGCCCAACCTGTGAAAACATCATCCGATAATTTTTCTTTTGGTACGGGTGGATCTTTATCCGGATCCAGCCCGTTTTTTGAAGAAGATACGTTTGGACGTGATTTGGAGACCAGTGATCCACTTGCTGCTCTGGATAAGCGTAGCCCCAACGCTTTTGCAACGCCGGTTGATCCCTATGCCCAGATTGGTTCTTATGGTTTGGGCGGGAGTCAACAACAGGGTGGTCTGGCTATAACGGATTCATTTAACCTGCCGAATGTATTGCCACCGGATAATATTATTCCGGAGGACTGGGGCGATGATGATTTGATGGGAGATGATTTTTTAGCCGATCCCATCTCAACAATTGCCCGGCAACCACAGTCACAGCCAAAACCGCAACCTGAAGTTGTGGTTCCACAACCTCAAGTGATTGAACCTACTATTGCCAGACCGGTTAAAGCCCCGCCAGTACAGGAGCCTGTTGCTCCAGTAATGCGGACAAACACGGTTGGCAGCGCAGCCGCCAATAGTGCGTTGGTGAAGGCTATGGGGTTGGAAGGATTATCGCCGGAAGAAATCGAAAAAGTTGCTGAAACTGTAGGTGAATTAATGCCAGTCATAGTCGATGGCATGATGAAACTGTTGCGGTCGCGTGCCAGCATTAAAAACGAATTCCGCATGAATATGACGACCATCCAACCTGTTGAAAATAATCCGTTGAAATTTTCTGTGAATGCGAAAGATGCGTTGGAAAATATGTTTGTGCGAAAAAACAGTGCTTACAAAGGGCCAATTGAATCTTTTACGGAAGGGTTCGATGGCATTGCGGATCATCAGATCGCCATCATTGCGGGTATGCGTTCGGCATTCAAGGGAATGATGGACAGATTTGATCCCGAGAAATTGGAAAAGCAGTTTGATAAACAATCCAAAGGTGTCACTTTACCGGGTATGCAAAAAGCCAAGTACTGGAATAGTTATGCCGAGCATTTTGCAAGTTATGCCGAGAATATGGAACAATCCTTCAGGCATTTGTTTGGTGATGACTTTGTGCAGGCATACGAAAATCAAATATTCAAGTTAGTCAGTGCCAGGCGCAAAGCGGCTAGAAGTGATCAATAACAAAACGAAAAGTAGAGAAAAATTATGTTGAGTTTACGAATGATTTATAGCGTGTGTTTGATTGCATCACTGCTGTTAATGACAAGTTGCAGCACTGTTAATACCAAAGTGGGTGGTGCGCTTAATCTGGATACCGATCTTAAATTGGAAATTATTGTTGATTCCGATATCAACCCTGATGAAAGTGGAACGCCCAGCCCTTTGTTTATTCGTTTGTATGAACTCAAGGCAACCAAATTATTTGATCGCGCTGATTTTATTACCTTGTATGAGAATGATAAAAAAGCAATTGGTGCGGATCTGGTAGCCAAGCAGGAATTAAAGCGTTTGGCACCCGGTAAAAATACCGTTGAAAATTTCGTTCTGAGTAAAGATACACAGTATGTCGCTTTGTATGCAGAGTTTTATCAATATAAAGATGCAAAATACAAAGTGGTGTTTCCAATTTCTGCGAGTAATCTTGTGCGCAATTCTATCAAAGTAAAAATTTCAGCCAATAATCTGGTTTTGCTCAAATAACATAATCCCTAACCGGATCTTTCATAATGTTTTAGTTGATTGGAAATAATGCTATGTCTTTAGAAAGCAAGGTCATTTGGTCTGAGGGAATGTTTCTTAACCCGCAACATTTTCAACAACAAGAACGCTATTTTGAACGTTACGTTGGCGGAAAATGCTCCGCTTATGGTGCTTATGCCTGGGGATTACAGGAATTTGAATTTGATCAGCAATTATTAAAGCTGGGTAAAATTTCCTTATTAAAAGCAAAAGGTGTTTTTCCTGATGGGACGCCTTTTAGTATCCCCGATGTTGATGATATTCCGCCGGTATTGGAAGTTGCAGAAAACACCCATAATCAGGTGGTGTATTTATGTGTGCCCCTAAAAAGACCCGGTGCTGTTGACGTGTTGCCTGAAGGCAGTACATATGGAATGGCGCGCTACTATTCGGTCGAAAATGATGTGCGCGATGTTGCTGATGAAAATGGCGATTTGTACAAAATGGATATTGGAAAATTGCGCATCAAACTTTTATTGGAATCAGATGATCGCAGTGGTTACGCCTGTGTCGGTGTCATGAAGGTTTCTGAATCGCGCGAAAATAAAGAAGTATTACTGGATGACCAATACATCCCCACATGTCTTGATTGCCGTGTCGCACAAAAACTGGTTTCTTTTCTGAATGAACTGGTTGGTTTGTTGCATCATCGTGCGGAATCAATTGCGGGGCGGCTTGCTGATACCCGTCGTGGCGGTACGGCAGAAATCGCCGATTATATGATGTTGCAATTTCTCAATCGTATTGAGCCTTATGCAAAACATTTGGGGCAAAGACAAGGTTTGCATCCGCTGACACTTTTTTCCGAAGTCATGCAGTTTGCCGGTGAACTGAGCACTTTTGTTGCGACCACCAAAAGGCCGGTTGAATTTCCGGCTTATGCGCACGAAAACTTGCAACTGACGTTTACACCTTTGATGTCTGAATTGCGCAGCGGCCTTTCAATGGTCTATGAGCAAACAGCAATTGCATTGGCGTTGGTTGAGAAAAAATACGGTATTCGTGTCGCCGAAATCGGTGATCGAAGCTTGCTGGGTACTGCTATGTTTGTACTTGCGGTGCGCGCAGATGTTGCAGAAGAAATGATTCGCAGCCGATTGCCGGCACAAATGAAAATTGGCCCGGTTGAACGTATTCGTCAATTGGTCAATGTCGCTATGCCCGGTGTTGGTTTGAAAGCATTGCCTGTTGCACCCAGACAAATACCTTATCGATCAGGCTATACCTATTTTGAATTGGATAAACAAAATCCACTCTGGAAAGAGTTCGCAACTTCCGGCGGTTTTGCAATGCACATCGGGGGAGATTTCCCAGGTTTGGAAATGGAATTTTGGGCTATACGTTTGTAAGTCTATTGCCAATCCCGGCAGATTACATTGAGAGAACATCATGTCTGACAACTCTGATAAAACGGTATTCAAACAGCCTATGCCCGGTGGCAACAGGACAGTGCTTAAACAACCCACACCCGGTGGACAAAGATCCGGGCAGGCTGCGCCCCAGCAAGCCCCAACAAGAAACGTTTCCTCGGTTGAGATAACCAATTTTCATACCGGAAAAGGGTTGAATAACCTGGTCAATCTTGCATCTACTTTACTTGCTGTGTTTGAAAAAACCCGACATTCGCTGTCGCACAGTGATATAGGTGGATTGCATCAACGATTGATTGGTGAGATCAGAACTTTTGAAGGGCGTATGCGCGATGCCGGCATTCGTCAGGAAGTTATTTTGTCGGCGCGCTATTTAATTTGTTCTGTATTGGATGAATCTGTTTTGAACACGCCTTGGGGCGGCGAAAGTGCCTGGTCGCAAAGAACATTGTTGTCAATTTTTCACAATGAAACGTCCGGTGGTGAAAAATGTTTTATGATTTTGGATCGCTTGCGCCAATCACCGGCAGAAAATATTGAAATTATCGAATTATTTTATATTTGTTTGAGCTTGGGATTTGAAGGCAAGTACCGTTTGACCGACAGAGGCAAAGATCAACTGGATCAGTTACGTGAAGAGCTTTATGCCATCATTCGACGATATCGCGGCGATTATGAAAGAAACTTGTCTGCCAGTTGGCAGGGGCTTGGGAACGTGCGCAAAAGCCTTGAAAACTACGTGCCACTTTGGGTGGTATTGGCATTTGTCGGAGCTATTTTATTTTTTGGTTATTCAGGTTTCCGCTATTGGCTTTATTCATCATCTGCACCCGTGGCTGCAGAATTACAAAATATTTCCGGTTCGGTAAACGAACAGCGAAATGATAACGATATCCAGTAGAAGGAAAATAACTCCCGATGAAAAAAATATTTACCAGTCCTGTATTTTTTGCATTTCTTGGTCTGCTGTTGTTTGGCCTTTTAATCTGGTTTGCCGGGCCGCAAATAAAATTTGGTGGTGATAATTCAGCGCCGCTTGCCAGTGTTACTGTCAGGGTTTTTTGTATTTTATTTGTGGTGATGTTGTGGGCGTTAAATTATTTGCGGGTACAGTTAAAAAATAAAAAAAATAATGAGGATCTGGTTTCCGATATTAGTAAAAATCAGCAAGCGGGTCATTCAACCCAGGCATTGGAATAAATACATCAAATCAATCAGCGCTTCACGGAAGCACTGTCAACCTTGAAAAAATTAAAATTCAAGGGGCGTAGCAGCACCAAAGCACTTTACGAATTACCCTGGTACATTATTGTGGGCCCACCGGGTTCCGGTAAAACAACTGCACTGGTGAATTCAGGTCTGGATTTTCCGTTGGCGGATCAATTCGGAAAAGGTGCGTTGCAAGGTGTGGGCGGGACCCGCAATTGTGATTGGTGGTTTACCAATGAAGCAGTATTAATCGATACAGCTGGTCGTTATACCACCCAGGACAGTCATAGGGTGGTGGACAGTTCGGCTTGGGAAGGTTTTCTGGATTTGCTCAAACGCAATCGTCGCCGTAGACCCATTAACGGTGCAATTGTTGCCATCAGTTTGCATGATCTGTTGACGCAGACTGAAGAAGAAAGATCCATACACGCAAAAACCATTCGTTCACGTTTGGATGAATTGATGGAGAAATTGCAAATTCGATTTCCTGTTTATTTGATGTTTACCAAAGTGGATTTGGTTTCAGGTTTTACCGAATTTTTTGAAGACCTTGGCAAAGAAGATCGCAATCAGGTTTGGGGTGTGTCATTGCCCAATGCAGCAGCACCGGGTCAATCACCGGATTTTGATTTTCTGACAAAAGAGCTGGAAAAAATTTCCCGTCGTTTGTATGACAGAGTTGTTGGGCGCATGCATCAGGAGCGCGATGTTAAACGCCGTGCAGCCATTAACAGTTTTCCCCAACAAATGGAAAATGTTCAGGCGATTATCGAAGATTTTACCCGTAAAGCATTTGTGCCAAATCGTTTCCGGCTGCAGCCTTATTTGCGCGGTGTGTATTTTTCCAGTGGTACTCAGGATGGATCACCTATTGACAGATTAATGACATCTGTTGCTGCCAATTTTGGGTTCAGTCGAGATACATCCAACGCACCCAGTCAGCAAGGTAAAAGTTTTTTCCTGACCAATTTATTTCGCGATGTGATATTTCCGGAAGCAGAATTGGTCGGTTCCAATACGCGTTATGAATTGATTTTTAAATGGGCGCGTCGCGCAGCATTTTTGTGTCTGGCCGGTATAGCGGTGGGTAGTTTGCTTATCTGGAGTGGCAGCATCACTCGTCATAATTTGTCCATGGCAGAAGTTGAAGGCTATGTCGATACATTCAAAAGCGAGCAAGAAAAAATACAAGTCAGAAATAAAGATATACGGGTGGTTTTGCCTTCACTCAATGCGCTTGCCAAAGCCAGCGATGTGTATGACCAACAGGATCATCCCTGGTTATCCGGTTTGGGCATGTATGATCCCAGTGTTGACCGGGCAGCAGATGAAGCCTACGAAAGGTCGCTGAAAACTGTTTTCTTGCCGAAATTAAAAGAATTGTTGGAGGATTCTCTCAGTCGCAGTTCTGGTGGCGATGATCTTCTCGATACATTTCGTGTTTACATGATGTTGAATCAACATGATCATCTGGATACAAAAAAAGTGAATGAGTGGTTCAATGCATTTTGGGCGCAACGTTTCGAAGCAGATATTACACGCAGGCAAGAACTGAAATCACATCTCGACAAATTATTGGAGATGAAGTTTGATCCAATAGAAGTGGATGAGCGCATTGTTAAAAATACCCGATCTACACTGTTGCGTGTACCGGCGGATATCCGCATTTATGAAAAAATAAAAACGGATAAAGATTACGCTTTTCAAGTTGAATTGCTGAACGAGTTTGGTGAATCGGTCAGATCAACTTACAAAATGGATGGAGGTGCAATCAGAGCACTGACAATTCCAGGGCTTTATACAATTGATGCCTATAAAAATCTTGATTTTTCCGCTGACTCGCCCTTGATCAGCAGTCTCGCCGAAGAGCGTTGGTTGATGGGTGATGAAGGTGTGGTTTTTGCCAAAGAAAATTTGGAAGAAATCAGTCGAAAGGTTAAAGATTATTATTTGGCAGATTACAGTCGTGTCTGGCTGGATGTTTACCAAAATCTTAATGTTGTTGAATTTACGGATGTGTTTCAGGCGAAAACATTGTTATCCAGTTTTGCTGATCCGGTTTATTCACCCTTGTCTTCTATTTTGCAAACAGGTCTGAATCATACCCAACTGACGACGACTGTTGTTGACGACATTGCAGATAAGAAACCAGAAAGTAAAACGGGCAAGGTTGCAGGTTTACTGGCGAGTAATATTGAAACCACCCGTGTGGATAAACAATTTAAAGATCTTAATTTGTTGATGCGTGAAAGTTCGCGTGCTCCTGCGCCTGTTGACGGTATTTTGCAAAAAATTCAGGAATTGCAAATTTTCGTAGCAGAAATTGCGATGGCGCCTGATGCGGGAAAAAAAGCATTTGAGGTTGCCAAGGCGCGTTTCGAAAGTGGTTCCAGTAATCCTGTAACAGCCTTGAAAGCTTACGCCACCACTTTACCTGACCCGGTGAATCGATGGTTGACCGATTTGGCCGATCAATCCTGGAAAGTAATTTTAGGTTCCGCCAATGGTTATGTGGGCAGCGAATGGCGCGCCAGAGTGTATACGCCTTATGCGCAAGTACTTGCAGGAAAATACCCGCTTAATCCCTCATCCAGTGATGAAATTGCCATGTTGGATTTCAGTGCTTTTTTCAAACCAGGTGGCACTATCGATCAATTTAGCGAAGAATTTTTATTGCCCTTCATCGACACTAAAAACGGTTGGCGAAATAAGGGAGTTGATAATTTCAGTCTTGGAATTTCTGCTTCTGCATTAACCCAACTCAGTAATGCAATGGAAATAAAACGTATGTACTTCCAGGGAGGAGGTGAATTTCCTTCGGTAGAACTTGAATTGCGTCCGATGAATATGAGTGAAAAACATTCACGATTCACTCTGGAGTTGGGTGATACCCAGGTGGAATATAAACACGGCCCGAAATTCTGGAAAACCATCAAATGGTCAGGCGGGGATGATAGTTTGCGTTTGCGTATTATTTTTGAAGATTTAACCGACTCCATACATGAAAAAACTTTCTCGGGTCCCTGGGCATTATTCCGGTTACTGGATTCATCAAGAATTACCAAAACGGCTGCATCCAATGTGTATTTAATTGCTTTCTCGGTAATCGACAATGGCAATATGGAAAATCAGATTACCTATGAAGCCAAAACCAAAAGCGTTAATAACCCTTTGCGCAGGGGATTGCTGACAGCATTCAAGTGTCCGGAAAGAATTTAGGTATGAATGTGAATTACAAAAACGAAACAGGTTTTTTTGGCAAGTTACCCGGATACGGTGATTTTATTTATCGTGATTTGCCTAATTCTATTATTGAAATATGGGATTCATGGCTACAGCTTTATATCAAATCATCACAGGAGCAAATTGGTGGGGATTGGTTGGACATTTATTTGACCAGTCCTATCTGGCGATTTGTATTGAAACCTGGAGTACTTGATGAAAATACCTGGGCAGGCATTGTGTTGCCCAGTGTTGATAAAGTGGGTCGTTATTTTCCTTTTTCAATATTGGCAAAATTTACAACGCCGGTTAATCCGTCCAATTTTATTTGCGCGCAGGAAGAATGGTTTGCAAATTTGGAAAAATCGGCATTAAGTGCATTGAATCGTGAATTGGATTTGGAGCAATTATTATCACAATTGCAAACCTTAAGTATTCCCAACGATTTAATTTACGAAAAAACAGGAAATGTTGTGCTTTCATCCAATATGCTGGTCAAAATGGATATGGAAGAGCAGTCAGCTTTAACCACATTTCCAGCTATGTTGGATGTGTGTTTGGATAATCTGTTGCCAACATACAGTATCTGGCACACCAAAGGATCTGAAAGAGTTGAGCCTTGCCTGTTTGTGTCCCGTGGCTTGCCGTCTGGCCAGCAAGTGCCTTCAATGATGGATGGCGCCTGGGAGCATGGTGGATGGCAAGAGCCTTATAAACTTTGTGCAATGTTTCAGGAATAATGAAAATGGTGTTGAGTGCGACCAATACACAATTTATTCCTATCGAATGGTCGGGTTTCAGCTTGACCGATGTGGGAACTGTGCGCAGTGTTAATGAGGATTCTGTATTAATGCTACCGCATGCCGGTTTATGGGCTATAGCAGATGGCATGGGTGGGCATCAGGTAGGTGATATTGCGTCCAGAAAAATTGTTGATGCACTTGCCAGAATTCCCCCGATTGAATTGTTAAGTGAAGCTATTGATGCAGTGGATGATGCACTGATCAATGTGAATTACGACATTATCGATTATGCCAGCCAACAACCTGGAAATTTTTCGATGGGCAGCACCATCGTCAGTCTGGTGATACGTGGTCGTGTTGGTGTTGCATTGTGGGTAGGTGATTCACGTCTGTATCGTTATCGTAATGGACAGCTTGCACAGATGACCCGCGATCACAGTCAGGTTGAAGAGTTGTTGCAAATGGGACACATCACTGCGGAAGAGGTGGAAAACCATCCGCAGCGTAACGTCATCACCCGTGCAGTGGGTGGAGAAGAAGAGTTGTATGTGGATCTGAATGTTTTCAGTGCGCAAATTGGCGATACATTTTTACTTTGTAGTGATGGTTTGTATAACGCCATATCGATAGATGAAATAACAGCACACCTGAATTACAGAAGTGCAGAAGATTGCGTGCAACTGCTTATGCAAGCTGCATTGCAAAAAGGTGCGAGTGATAATGTTTCGATAATTGTTTTAAAAGGCGAAGCAGGAAGGTAACAGTGGTTTGATATGGATACTCCGGAAAATAAAAATAGCGGTAACCCAGGTGACGATAAAACACGTTTGGATCCGTCACGTGCCGATAAGCCGCGTGTGGAAACCCAACAGAAAAAAACTGTTGAGCCAGAAGATAAAACCCGGTTTGTCGATAAAACCCAGCTCGTTGATAAAACCAGAGTGGCAACACCGGAATTAAAATCAGAATCAAAACCGGTTAAACCAAAAACTGAAGCTGTTGCACCTAAAGAGAATCCGGATAAAACCCGATTTACCCAGCCGAAACCAAACAATCCGGTTAATGCCAATTCGCAGAACGCTCGTCCTGAAATAGCCGTGCAAGCTACGCAGGAAAAAAACCGGCCGCTGAATGCGCAAAAAAATATCTCTGTCAATGAAACCGCATCGCCCAAAGATGCGACTCAATTTTCACCGTCAACTCGTGTGCTTCCCGCGAAAAAAAATCCTGATGCAGCTTCTGCGGCCAATGCTGCATTAATAAAAAATCTGAAAGAAGGGGGCGACCATCTTGTTCTGAAAGGGCGTTTTGTACTTGAAGACATGTTAGGTGCCGGGGGGATGGGGATTGTTTATAAAGCGAAGGATCTATTAAAAATAGAAGCGCAGGATCGCGACCCTTATGTTGCGATTAAAGTATTAAGTGAAGAGTTCAAATCGCATCCTGAAGCATTTATTGCTTTGCAGCGCGAATCTCGCAAAACACAACAAATTGCGCACCCTAACATAGTAAACGTATACGATTTCGATAAGGATGGTGATCGTGTATTTATGACTATGGAATTTCTTGATGGCAAACCCCTGGATGAATTGATTTATCAATATCGGGCAACCGGTTTACCGGAAGAAGACGGTTGGCGAATATTGGAGGGAATTTCTGCAGCGTTAATTTATGCGCATGAACAAAATATTGTTCACTCTGATTTTAAACCGGGCAATATTTTTGTTACCAACAAAGGTGTATCCAAAGTATTTGACTTTGGTATTGCTCGCGCTGTTGCCAAAGCGGAGTCTTATGACAATTTACCGGGAGATGACAAAACGGTATTTGATGCGGGAAATCTGGGAGCTCTGACACCGGCTTACGCCAGTAAAGAAATGCTGGAAGGCAAAGCACCGGATGCGCGCGATGATATTTATGCGCTGGCTTGTGTCGCCTATGAAATTTTTTCTGGCAAGCACCCATTCAATCGCGTGCATGCAGACGAAGCTGCACGGCAGAAACTTAAAGCTCGTCGATTAAATGTATTCACCCGCAAACAATGGAAAACCCTTGAAAAAGCGTTGGAATTTAATCGCGAAGACCGTATTGAATCAGTCGAAGAGTTTTGGCAAGGGTTGACTGAAAAACCTTTCTCCGGTGTTAAAGCGGCGATAATGTCTTTAGTCGTTATTGGTCTGTTAGGAACTATTGGTTATTTATATTTCTCCAAGCCGGAGGAAAGAATATTTTCAGAGGATGATTTCCGCAATGAAATTGAATTGAAATTGCGTATGGAGCAACATCAAACCAATATTAAAAATTTGCTTGCTACTTTGGAATTCAATCAGGCTTGGGAGCAGGATTTATGGTCTGAGGTTCAGGCCATCGAAAAATTAGCCGGCAAAGATAATTCCTGGTTGGTTGATATTCGCGGCATTATATACTCAGCCTATTTGGAAAAAATTGATGAGGTGATTATCTCCCGTGAAATTGAATTAGCTGAACGCTTGTTAAAAAATGCACCCCGATATGCCGGTGATTTGGCGTTGGTAGAACGTTTGCTTGTAGCATTGGACGAACTTAAAAAGTCGATCGCATTGGCAGCAGAAGCTGAAGCACTTAAAC
>CBFGPN010000127.1:0-11527 GCA_965650675.1 uncultured Cellvibrio sp. | reverse complement strand
CAGAAGCCATACGACAAGAAGAAGTTCGCCAGGCTTATGAAGATGCATTGAAAAAACAACAAAAAATTATTGAAGATTTACTGGAAGAATTAACTGATCGAGATAAAAAATCGATTAAAAAAATGGCAGGAATTATTATGGCTGCGATTGAAGGGGCATTTCAGCTTTCGGTTGCGGCTAAAAATATAATGCCGCAGAGTTATGCGGCAGAAAGTTTATTTGAATTAATTGAAAATTCACTCAAGTAAAATCTATTACAGTCGATTACCACCACCCATGGTTTTTAATTTTGAAAGAATAGCTTCTCCCATTTTTAATAATTCAACGGTCTGATCAACACCACCTATAGCAACCGCTTCTTTAGGCATGCCATAGACTACGCAACTGGCTTCATCTTGCGCAAAAGTAAAACCACCTTGATTACGTATATCCAACATACCTTGTGCACCGTCTTTGCCCATCCCGGTTAGCAATACGCCAATAACATTTTTACCACCGACTTTGGCAACCGAATCCATCATCACATCCACCGCTGGTCGATGACGATGCACGGGTTCTGCATCAGATAATTTCACAACATAATCTGCACCACTACGCGCAACAACCAGGTGATAACCACCAGGAGCCAAATAAGCATGGCCCGGTAAAATTCTTTCGCCACCTTTAGCTTCAACCACGTGCAAACGCGTACATTTATTCAGGCGCTCGGCGTAAGTCCGGGTAAACCCTGGCGGCATATGTTGAGTCATGACAATTCCGGGAACAGCGGATGGGAATTGTATTAACAAATCTTTGATTGCTTCAGTTCCGCCAGTAGAAGCCCCTATCGCTATTATTTTTTCGGTACCTTGCAGTTGTTTGGAAGATATTTTTTCATTGGCTGAAATATCAATCGATGTTTTTCTCTGCAAGGGTTTGACTTTTATTTTTGATGCAGTGGTAATTTTTTCTACAATCAAATCAGTATATTCACGAATACCTTCGGCAACACCCAATTTAGGTTTCGGCAAAAAATCGACAGCACCCAACTCCAATGCACGCAAGGTCGCATCAGCACCTTCTTCTGTTAAAGTTGAAATCATCACAACAGGTGTAGGTTTTGCAGCCATTAATTTTTCAAGAAACGACAGGCCATCCATACGCGGCATTTCGATATCCAGAGTAATAACATCCGGCGCAAATTGATTCACCATGTCACGGGCAACAAATGCATCAGGTGCGGCGCCAACCAATTCCAGACCCGGTGTTTTGTCAATAATTTCTGATAAGAGTGATCGCACCAATGCCGAATCGTCAACCACCAACACTTTAACAGACATGAAATTTCGCCTTGGTTTTTATCAGGTAAATAATTCAATATCACCGGATTTTGGTGTGTATTTCACGCGCATACGATACTCACTTTCACGATCAAGAATAGTGGAGTTATTGATCGATTTAATTTTCTTCACCATAACCTTTCCTGAATCAGGAAAAAAATACACTTTTCGTGGATACTCATCCAATAAATCTTTTGCGACTACGGGAATAGACTCGTTGCCCAAATAATCCAAAACAAATTCTGCGTTGCGCTGCCCTACATTATTAACTGTCATACCACGCAATACATTGCCACCACCAAATACTTTCGCTTCAAAACGGTTACGGTTAGCGCCTAATTTTAACAAGTGGTTAATCAGTAATTCCATTGCATAAACGCCATAGCGTGCAGATTCTGTTAACAACCCGGTTTCATTACTGCCATCATTCGGTAACAAAAAGTGATTCATGCCCCCAACGCCTGTGTACTTGTCACGCAAACAAACTGCAACACAAGATCCCAAAACTGTGACAATTAATTTATCACCTGTCGTTACATAATATTCACCAGGTAATATTTTGACTGCCTGTTTATCAAAGTGGCGGTCATAATAAATATTGAGTGCTAGATGTACGTTATCATCCAGTTTCATTGGTTTATCCTGCTATTCACGACACCAGCCTGTAAGTTGTTTTGCCAACCAGTTTTACCAAATGACTCGCTTGGGTAAAACTCTCGGAATGACCAGCGATATATAACCCGTCTTTATCCATCAATCGGATCATTTTTTCCAATAATCGTAATTGTGTTGCCTTGTCAAAATAAATCATCACATTGCGACAAAAAATGACATCGAAATGCCCGGTTAAAGGCCAATGGTTATCCAACAAATTAATTTTCTTAAATTCAATCAGCTTGCGTAAATCGGATGAAATTTTAACTTTTCCAGACTGTTCTCCTTTTCCTTTGAGAAAAAATTGCTTTTTTCTTTCATAACTCAAATTCTCGATACGGCTAAAATTATAGACACCGCTACTGGCTTCATTTAATACATTACTATCGATATCCGAAGCAATAATTTCAACAGGAGGATCATAACGTCCAAAGGCTTCTGCCAAGGTAATTGCAATTGAATAAGGTTCTTCACCGGTACTGGATGCTGCACACCAGACTCGCAAGTTTCGGTTATGTTTGAAATGCTTTGCAAAGTCGAACAGAATTTTAAAATGATGCTCTTCTCTAAAAAACGCAGTGAGATTTGTTGTTAAAGCATTTACAAATTCCTGTTGCTCATCATCTGTAGATTCCAGATAAGACAAATACGCAACAAAATCTGGCAATCCCAAAGCACGTAAACGCCTCGCCAAACGGCTGTAAACCAATTGTTTTTTGCTATCTGATAAATTGATTCCCGCTTTTTTATAAATAATTTTGCGGACGCGTTCAAAATCAGCATCAGTATAAATAAATTCTCTCTCAGTTGGTATTGAATTTTTTTCAAAATTTTGAATCACGTTTAACCCCAAGCTGATAACAATAAAACGCTAATAACACATCAAAAGGTTTCCCACTCATCTTCAGCATTGGACTTAGGTGGTGACAATTTTTTAGTCGGTTTTGCTGCAAAGGCAGATGCACCAGCTTTAGTCGGGGTTGATAACTTCGGAGCAGATACAATTCGCGATTGTTGACCCGCTGACAATTTAAATTTCGACACATTGCGAGTCAGTTCATCTGCTTGTGATTGCAAACTTTCTGCCGCTGCTGCCGCTTCTTCAACCAATGCTGCATTTTGTTGCGTCATTTCATCCATTTGCGATACTGCAGTTGAAATTTCTTCTATGCCTGTTGATTGCTCCTTCGAAGCTGCTGCTATTTCCGACATAATGTCGTTAACGCGCTTAATCGAATTGACAATTTCTTGCATAGTATCGCCGGATTTATTCACTAGGGAATTGCCCGTTGCAATTTTTTGCACAGAATCATTAATCAGGGATTTAATATCTTTTGCCGCATTGGCAGAACGTTGTGCGAGCGTACGAACTTCAGATGCCACTACTGCGAAACCGCGCCCTTGATCTCCCGCTCTTGCCGCTTCAACGGCGGCATTTAATGCAAGGATATTGGTTTGAAAAGCGATGCCATCAATCACACCAATAATGTCACTGATTTTTTTTGCAGATTGATTAATATCATCCATAGTTACAACAACTTGCTTAATCAAACCACCACCATCAGTTGCAACCTTCGATGCTTGTTCTGCTAACACATTGGCTTGTTTCGCATTATCTGCATTTAATTTTACTGTTGACGTCAACTCTTCCATACTCGACGCAGTTTCTTCCAAATTCGCAGCCTGCTGTTCCGTGCGCGATGAAAGGTCGGTGTTACCTTGTGCAATCTCACTGGATGCAGTAAAAATAGTATCAGCAGCAGTTTTTATACTTTCTACCACATCTGAAATAGTATCCAGCAAAGAATTTACAGCCTCTGACAAAGAGGCCATATCTGCTTTCTTACCTTCAGTTTCCACACGTTTTGATAGGTCGTTTTCCGCGGCAGCACCAATAACTTCTTTAATTTCATTCACAGTTTCTTTTAACTGAATTTCAGAATTCACTTGTTCTGTAATATCACTTGCATATTTCACCACCTTATAGGCCCGACCATTTAGATCCATAATCGGGTTGTAACTGGCTTGTATCCAAATAGTGTTCCCATTTTTTGCAACTCTGGGAAACCGGCCTGCGTGATATTGCCCATCTGAAAGTTTTTTCCAAAATTGAGAGTATTCAATTGAGTTACGGTATTCTGAATCAACGAATAAACTATGATGGCGACCTTTCACTTCGTTCAGTGAATAGCCAAGTGTTCGCAGAAAATTATCATTCGCATCAATTATGGTTCCATCCAAGCTGAATTCAATTACAGCTTGCGAAGTTGATATAGCTTTCAACTGACCTTCAAAGTCCGCATTTCGTATTTTTTGAGCAGTAATATCCGTTGCGAATTTTACAACTTTATAGGGCCTGTTGTTATCATCAAAAACCGGGTTATAACTAGCCTGAATCCAAATTTCATTGCCAGATTTTGTTATGCGTTTGTATTGCCCATCATCAAATAATCCAGAACTTAATTTTTCCCAGAATTTTCTATATTCCAAACTATTCCTATAATCGGCATCAACAAACATTCCATGATGCTTTCCTTTTATTTCATCTAATGAATAACCCAGAGCAGAAAGAAAATTGTCATTCGCCCAAAGAATATTCCCTTTAAGGTCGAATTCAATCACTGCCTGTGATTTCACAATCGCAGTAAATTTCCCCTTGAGATCAATCAATTCTTCTTTGCTGACATGAACTTTCGTTGAATCAATACTTGCTGCAATCGATTTTAAAATTTTCATCTCATAATCTCCTATCTAACAATTAAAAGGTTTCCCACTCATCCTCAGCATTGGATTTTGGTGGTGATAACTTCCTCGTAGGTTTCCCAGGCGAAGAAACTTGACGACTTTCTTTGGATGGTGCAAGCAATCGAGAAGACGAATTCAATCTCAATTGCTTATTATTCGATAATTTAAATTGCGCAACACTGCGCGATAGTTGATCGGCTTGTGATTGCAAACTTTCTGCCGCTGCTGCCGCTTCCTCAACCAATGCTGCATTTTGTTGCGTCATTTCATCCATTTGCGATACAGCAGTAGAAACCTCTTCGATTCCTGTCGATTGTTCATTTGAAGCTGCTGCGATTTCTGACATTATGTCGTTAACACGCTTAATTGAATCCACTATATCTTTCATGGTTTCACCGGATTTATTAACCAGTGAATTTCCACTTTCAATTTTTTCAACGGAATCATTAATCAAGGCTTTGATATCTTTTGCCGCATTGGCAGAACGTTGTGCGAGCGTGCGAACTTCCGATGCCACGACTGCGAAACCGCGCCCTTGATCACCCGCTCTTGCCGCTTCAACGGCCGCATTTAAAGCAAGGATATTGGTTTGGAAAGCAATGCCATCAATCACACCAATAATGTCGCTGATTTTGCGAGCCGACTGATTGATATCGTTCATGGTGTTGACGACTTGTTGAATTAACGAGCCACCGTCTGTCGCAACACTGGATGCTTTTTCAGCTAATACATTGGCTTGTTTCGCATTGTCTGCATTTAATTTCACTGTTGAGGTCAGCTCTTCCATGCTAGAAGCTGTTTCTTCCAAATTGGCTGCTTGCTGTTCGGTACGCGATGAAAGATCAGCATTGCCCTGTGCAATTTCACTGGAGGCTGTGAAAATCATTTCTGCGGCGTTGCGAATATCACCCAACATCGTTGTTAAGCTTTCAGTTGTATCATTGCAATAATTTTTTAAATCACCAAAAGTTCCGGAATAATCAGCATCGACCTTTTCTGTTAAATCTCCCTTGGCAATCGCACCTAACACGCGAGCAACATCATTTAAACCCTTGTCGGCGGTGTTCACTAACTGGTTTAAACCTTCAGCCAATTTTAGGAAAAATCCGTCTTTTCCTAGTGTATCTATGCGTATACTGAAATTTCCTGAAGCTGCAGCACTGACTAAATCACTCACTTCGCTTTCAGCGGCCATTTCTGCTGTACGATCCAACCATTCAACGACTGAACCAAGCCTCTCACCGCTTTCACTAAAGATTGGGTTGGTAGTCAAACGAATTTTTTTACCTCCGACCTGGATATTACCTACATGAGTACTGTTCAGGCTATTCAATAAATTGTTTTGCTGTGATGGATTTTTATGAAAAATATCCATATTGCTTCCAACAACCTTATCGACTGCAAAATGCTGTAAATCTCTCCTCAATTCACTTTCCATGGTCCGAAGCATCTTTTCGATCGATTTATTCATGTAAATAATATTTCGGTTTGCATCTGCTAACATTACGTTGCTTGATGTGACATCAAGGGCATTTTTAATTCGTTGGTTATGTGCAGCTTCAGCCATACTGGTTTTTATTGAAGAAATCATTGTAGTCATGGCTGACATGACGCTGCTGGTATTTGATGGAGGCAGTTCAATGTTATAGTCTCCGCCACTTACCTTGATAGCAGCAGATTGAAGAACACTGGGATCGCCACCCAATTGATTTAATATGTTTTTAATCGTATAAAAACTAAAAATAATTAAAATTGCAGCAGACATTATTAAAATAAGCCATGAGAATAGTTGTACTGAATCAACGGCTTCCGAATTTTCTTTTTCTCGTAAAGCAACAATTTCTTCTATTTTTGAGGCAACCTTACCCGCCTCATCCTCTAATCCCTCAAATGCCTCATTGAATGCAGGTAGCATCATTTCAGCTGCGGACGGATCTTTTTCTGCTGAAAGAATTAGCTTTTCTGCTGAATCAACATAGGCATTTACGGCAGGTTCAAGATTTTTGAGCAGATTTTTTACATCGGCATCTAACACCAATTTGTTATTGGCCTCATAGGACGCACGAATATTTTCACTGTGCTCATCTAAATCAGATTTGGCTTTAACTATTCCTTCCTGATCATTTTTCGCGGCAGCCAAAAGAGTAGCCAGAATGTCACCGCGTATCGCATCATGCATCATATCAACATCCATATGATTTTTAAGAGCAGAGCTAATCAGCAATTGCTTTGAACTGGAATTGATTAGCTTACTTTCTGCATACAATCCAACTAACGCAATCAGCAACGATGAAAATAGCCCCAATCCTGCAAGCGCATAGAGCTTTTTACGAAAATTCATAAAGACTCCGATCTCTCTAAAAAAGAAATTTATTCACTAAAAGGTTTCCCACTCATCCTCAGTATTGGGTTTAGAAGGCATTAACTTATTGGTAGATTTTGTAGTGGCAACTGCTTGACGATTATCTTTTGGCGGTAGAGACAAACGCTGTGGCGCAGAGGAGCGTGATTGCTGATTATTGGATAATTTGAATTGAGCAACATTACGCGTTAATTGATCAGCTTGTGATTGCATGCTTTCTGCTGCGGCTGCGGCCTCTTCTACCAGAGCCGCATTTTGTTGTGTCATTTCATCCATTTGCGATATAGCTGTTGAGACCTCTTCAATACCCACTGACTGTTCATTTGATGCTGCCGCTATTTCTGACATGATGTCGTTGACTCGCTTAATCGAATCCACAATATCTTTCATGGTTTCACCGGATTTATTCACCAGTGAATTTCCACTTTCGATTTTTTGTACAGAATCATTAATTAAGGATTTGATATCTTTAGCCGCATTTGCTGAACGTTGCGCCAAGGTACGCACCTCTGATGCCACCACTGCGAATCCACGCCCCTGATCACCCGCTCTTGCCGCTTCAACCGCAGCATTTAATGCAAGAATATTGGTTTGAAAAGCGATGCCATCTATGACACTGATAATGTCACTGATTTTTTGTGCAGAATGATTAATATCATTCATGGTAACAACGACTTGTTGAATCAGGGAACCACCATTAGTCGCAACACTGGAAGCTTTTTCTGCCAACACATTCGCTTGTTTGGCATTATCCGCATTGAGTTTTACGGTTGAAGTCAACTCCTCCATACTGGATGCTGTTTCCTCCAAATTGGCAGCTTGTTGTTCTGTGCGCGACGACAAATCTGCATTGCCTTGTGCGATTTCACTGGAAGCTGTAAAAATCGTTTCCGCAGCCGTGCGAATATCGCTCATCATTACCGTTAAACTTTCTGTTGTTTCATTGCAATAATTTTTAAGCTCAGCAAAAGTGCCCGTGTAATCCTCGGTAATTTTTTCAGTCAGATCACCTTTAGCAATAGCCCCTAACACACGTGCAATATCATTGAGGCCTTTATCGGCGTTGTTTACCAATGCATTGAGATTTTCTGCAATTTTCAGAAAAAATCCGGTTTTATTTTCAGTATTGATTTTACCGGTAAAATCGCCTGAAGCTGCCCTTTCGACTAACTGACTGACTTCCTGTTCAGCATTGATTTCCTGGGTTCTATCCAACCATTCCAATACAGTTCCCAGTCGTTTTTTATCGCTCGCATAGATCGGGCTGGCCATTAATCTAAAATGATAACGACCGAGTTGAGTTTGCGTAGTCTGGGTAGAGGTTAGGTTTTCAATCATCTGACCCTGATGATTTGAATCCTGATAAAACATATCCATTTTATTGTTGATGATGTTATTAGCCGAAAATTGCGGCAATGCTTTTCGCAATTCACTTTCCGCTTCGTACATCATTTTTTCTACGGCTTTATTCATGTAAATTACGTTTCGAGTGGTATCAGCAATCATTACATTGGTAGAGGCAGAATCCAGTGCACTGCGAATGTGTGCATTTTCTACGGCTGTGTCACGGGCTTGAATCAAACTGATTAGCATGGATCGCATAGCCCCCAACACACTTTCTTCTGAAATTGAGCTATCTATTTTTGTAGAGTAATCACCGGCAGTAATTGCTGATGTAATCAACTGAAGTTCAGCAGGATCACCACCTAATTTAGACAGAATTTGTTTTGAAAAAATAACCGATGTGGCCACCACTAACAGGATAGCTACCAATCCGACCCCTGATAAAATATTTCCCAGTAAAGATACTAACGAACTGCCTTTTTCTGCTTGTTCTTTGGCGAGATTATTGGCAAGCACAACCAACTTATCTATTTCTGTTTTATGATCCATGTATTTATGTTTTGCTACATTCAGTACAGCAGTGTAACTTTCCGTTTCATTCTTTTCAGTCAGCGGGATAATCGTGCCATTGACGTAACTAATGAACTCCTGTGAAGGCACATCAAGATCTTTACTAATAAATTGTTTGATAGCGACAGGAACGTCATCAGAACCAATCCATCGATCTTTGCGTAATTCGTAATCCTTCATGTGTTGTTTTATTTCAGACACCAATTGAGTAACTTCATCTTTATTTTCGGTCAGCGGCAGGGCTTCTACCTTCATCATCATTTCCACCATAAATAAAGGTGGCGGAAGTATGTCGGCGGTTAATTCATTTGCGTAAGCAATACTTTGATATTGTTCACTGCCAATACTGCCTTTTTTGGCCATCAGGTAAGCACAATAACCCAGTATCAAGACTGATAAAGATGCAATTACCGCCATAGTGGTCAATTGTTTTCTTAAACTCATTTGCATCATTTATTCCTTGATAACAGAGGCTTTATCAAAAAGCCCCATTTCGTCGCTGGAAATTAATTCGTTAATATCAACCAGAATAATCATTTGCTCATTGATGGTCGCCAAACCCAAAAGATAACGGCTATCAAAGGCCACACCAAAATCGGGTGGTGGACGCAATTGATCTTTATTTAAACTCACCACATCTGAAACACCGTCAACGACTACCCCCACAATTCGGTTGTGTATGTGCAACACAATCACAATGGTGAATTCATCGTAGGTGGCTTGGCCTACATTAAATTTAATGCGCATATCGACAATGGGAACTATATCGCCACGCAAATTGATTACGCCTTTAATAAACGGTGGAGCATTGGCAATTTTTGTCGGGGATTCGTAACCGCGAATTTCCTTTACGGTCAAAATATCCAGAGCATAGTTTTCGTCACCCAAAGTGAAGGTAAGAAACTCCTGATCGGGAGTCATTGTTTTTGCGGTTTGAATGGCTTGCTCCATCATGCAATACCTCATAGTGGTAAATTATCTGATGGACTAAGTGTAGTTAAAATTTTCAGCAGGCAAGATTTATAATTAAAAATTTAATGAATACGGAAGATGATTTTGGCGAAAAGATACTATTGCCAATCAGACAGACATTATCGATTTTTAAAATGTAGACTCACAAAAATACTTATCCCGCTTTTGCGAGATAATCGTGATTGGTTTTGGAGATATTCATACCCAGTGATTCAACGTCCAAGATCAACGCAACACTACCGTCGCCCATAATGGTTGCACCTGCTACGCCCTGCACACGCTTATAATGTTGTTCAAGACTTTTGATCACGACTTGTTGTTGCCCCACCAAGGCATCAACAAAAAGTGCAAATTTATGTTTATTGGTTTCAATTAAAACCGCAATACCCTTATGTACCTCGGTAAAATCAGGTTCAAGTTGCATGGATTTATAGAGCGGCAAAATGGGCCAATACTGATCACGCACCAATAATAATTGATCGTCCCCTACCAAGGTTTTGATATCATTTTCCGCTGGCTGCATGGATTCAATGATATTGACCAACGGAATAATAAAAGTCTGGGAACCTACAGATACTCCCATACCATCGACTATTGCCAGAGTCAGCGGCAATCGAATCGTAAAAGTTGCGCCTTTTCCTGCAACAGAATCTATATCAATGCGCCCACCCAAACTTTGTACATTGCGTTTAACAACATCCATACCGACACCACGACCGGACACATCCGTAACATGTTCTGCCGTAGAGAATCCTGGAGAGAAAATTAATTGCCAAACTTCGGCATCCGCTGGGTTATCAGCAATAGAGATGTTTTTTTCGCGGGCTTTTTGCAGAATTTTTTCGCGATTTAAACCGGCACCATCATCAGTAATACTGATGACGATACTGCCACCTTGCTGTGCAGCACGTAGAATTACCTTGCCCGTTGGGTTTTTTCCATTAGCAACACGAACATCGGCAGACTCTATACCGTGATCAATAGAATTTCTGACCAAATGTGTAAGTGGATCAACCAATTTTTCGGTTAAACCTTTATCCAGTTCGGTTTCTCCACCTTCAATAATCAAATCAATTGATTTGCCCAATTTTTGTGAGAGATCGCGAACTACTCGCGGAAATCGATTGAATACAAACGAAATCGGCAGCATGCGAATTGACATCACTGCCTCCTGAATTTCACGCGTATTACGCTCCAGTTCAGCCGCTATGCTTTGGTATTTTTCACCCAAACTGCCTTCAATACTTTTGCCAATTAAATTCATCATGGATTGGGTAATGACAATTTCACCCACCAGATTAATTAATTGATCAACTTTGGATACATCCACACGAATGGATGAGCTTTCGGAAGCCTCAACCGATTTTATTGTTTTACCAGAACCGGAATTCAGGGTTGCAGTCGCAGGAACACCAACTGGCGCTGACTGAGTGTTGGCAACTTCATTGTTGACGGTATTTTTTGCGGGGGATTCTGTGACCGCGACTTGCTCAAAAAATCCATAGGCTTCTTGTTGACTAGATTCAGCATCTTCAAAAAATCCGTAAGCGTCTTCTGTTTC
>CBFGPN010000126.1:0-11594 GCA_965650675.1 uncultured Cellvibrio sp. | reverse complement strand
GCAGGTTCAGAAGAAGAATCCGAAGTCAGTTTCGAATTGGTCCAACAACAAGATCAAGTCAAACTCACCGTCACCCACAAACGCTTAACCAACGCCAACACCCGCTTGAGCGTTTCTTCCGGCTGGCACACACATTTGAATATCCTGCGCGATATTTTAAACGGCAAAACCCCGCAAGGTTTTTGGAAAGTGCATACGCAGTTGGAAAAGGAATATGCGGAGCGTTTGGCAAATTAAGTTTTTGTTTTGATGCATGACGAGTGTCGTTAGCTGCAAACTCGTCATGCATTTTCTATTTTTATCGCGACAACTTCCATGCACGATAAACACTCAACCCTGCCATAAACACCAGAAATAATCCTACCCAAAACAAACCAATCTCAATCACTTTATTGGTGATTTGCATTCTTTCTGCATGTTCCCCGGTTGCAGAAATATCTATTACAATCGGATTAATTCGGCTTACGATCAATAGAACGATTGCACTAACAAACGTAATAATGGCATCCAATATCAACAGAGTGACCGTCCAGTAGCGATAAATCAATTTCCAGATTCCCAGAAGAAGCGAGCCAATTAAAATAGCGGACATTATCGGAATCCAAACAGTGACCGGTTCAGCAAAGGTGATGGTCAATTCTTGCAATTGAGTTGCCGACATCCAGAGCGTATGGTTTAGCATCAACAGAAAAAATACATCCGCCGCAAATTCAAAACTTTGTTCACAGCTACTAATTCTTTGCCAAGGGCGAGTCGCGAGTGGTAATTTTTCAGGCGACCAGCATTGGTAGGGATCAAAATAATCTTTACCGCCGACAGGGTTGCTCAACAGATAAAAAACACCCGTCACAGACGCAAACATGATCAAAGATTTATGTATCATCTCGTAGAAAAAATTGGCGACCGACAAATGTCCCGTGTTGAGCAAATGGGTACCGAGTTGAATCAACGCGAGAATCAAAACCAGAATCAATCCGTAATGCAGTGTTTGTTTGTAAAACGGAAACAATTCTGTACTGACAAGCTGCTGCCCTGTTAAAAAACTCCCCGCCACTTTTTGCGGATGCCCCAGGTCTTTCAATACAGCTGATATTTCTTCATCGCTGGGTTCGCGGCCTTTTTCTTCAGCAAGTGCTTCCAGCTTGTCGAGGATATTGGCTTTTAATTCGCGCGTAATTTCTTCGCGACGACTTTCCGGTAATGCCTGTGCAACGGCATGCATGTAACGATCAATTAGTTTCATTTCCCGCCTCCAAAATGTTGCTCACGTGATGGTTCAATTGCAGCCACTCAGCGCTCAAACTTTCAAGCAACGCTGAACCTTCGGGCGAAAGCTGGTAATAACGGCGCTCACGCCCTTCACCCTGCTGCCATTCACTGGTTAACAAACCCTGATCCGCCAACCGGCGCACCAGGGGGTAAAGCGTCCCTTCATCTATATCCAGGCCTGCGTCCTGCAATTGCTTGCGTAGCGAGTAGCCATAATGCGGATGCCGCAAAGACCCCAACACCGCCAACACCAAAATCCCCCGCCGCAACTCCTGCCTGAGCTTCTCAAACTGTTCATCTGACATACTGTGCCTCATATACTATGTAATACACAGTAAATACTGTGCGCTACACAGTAGTGTTTTGCAAGCTTTTTTTAAAATGTTTTTTTGTTTGTAGATTTTTTTGATAAAAGTCAACGAGATAGGATTTGGTTTACTTGGACGGAGGGCAGAAAAAGATATATCACACACACACAGGCAATTCATTTTGTTGCTGCACTTTTACGTTCTTGTTTTTAACTGACAGAATTGAATTTATTCGGAGGGATTGGGGAAAATAACGACAAAATAAAACCCGCACATGGCGGGTCTATTCTTTACAAATTAAATCCGGATTTATCGGGTTCCGTAAACCACCATGGTTTTACCTTTCACTAAAACCAGACCTTGATCTTCCAATGTTTTTAAAACACGTCCGACCATTTCACGAGAGCAGCCCACTATGCGGCCAATTTCCTGGCGGGTAATTTTGATTTGCATACCATCAGGGTGAGTCATGGCATCAGGTTCTTTACAGAGTTCCAACAAAGTACGTGCGACGCGACCTGTTACATCCAAAAATGCAAGGTCACCAACTTTGCGAGTGGTTGCGCGCAAGCGGCGAGCCATTTGGCTGCCGAGTGCAAACAAAAACTCCGGATGACTCTCGGATAATTCCTGAAATTTGGCGTAGCTGATTTCAGCAACTTCGCATTCGGATTTGGCTCGAACCCAAGCGCTACGGGAGTCGCTGTGGTCGAACAAACCCATTTCACCGAAAAAGTCGCCATCGTTGAGATAGGCGACAATCATTTCATGGCCGTCGTCATCTTCAATCAACACAGTGACTGAGCCTTTGACTATGTAATACAGAGAGTCACTTTTGTCGCCGGCATAAATAATCGTACTTTTGGCCGGATAACGACGACGATGGCAATGGATGAGAAATTCATCCACGTTTTTAATATGAGGTGTCAGTGAGACAGCAACCAAGATTCAACTCCTGCTGTTTTTATTTAGTAATCAACCGATTGTAATGTTGTTGATTATGACAACGCAACCAAGATTGTAAAAGTAATCGACGCAATGCGCTACAAATTTGTGACGCAGTTATATTCTGTGTTTACTGACTTGTCCACAAGTAATCATAAAATCTTATCAAAAATGTTAACTTGGGTGACATTTTTGCTTATTCCGTGGCTATGTTACCCTGCAAGGCAAATTAATTTGTGAATTTTCGATGAGGTTTTTATGCAAGCAGTTGTAAAGTGGGTTGATGGCGCACAATTTTTGGCTGAATCCGGTAGTGGGCATGCGGTGTTGATGGATGGCCCTCCGGATCATGGTGGTAGAAATACCGGGCCGCGTCCTATGGAAATGTTGTTGTTGGGTTTGGGTGGTTGTTCAGCATTTGATGTTGTGAGTATTTTGCAAAAATCACGTCAGCAAGTAACAGATTGTCGTTGCGAACTGGAAGCCGAGCGCGCAGAAGGTGTGCCATCTCCCTTCACCAAAATTCATCTCAAATTTATTGTGACAGGAAAAGAGTTGAAAGACACACAAGTAAAAAGAGCAGTGGAATTGTCAGCCACAAAATATTGTTCTGCATCCATCATGCTGGAAGCTGGAGGCGTTCACATTACCCATTCTTACGAGGTAAAAGAAGCTTGAGCAAAAAATTAGGCTTAAATATGAAAACTGGTTTTGGTCATCAGATTTGAAACCAGTGTCATTACATTTTTAACGGGAGTCGGAAATTTTTTTCCGCCCGCATCCAGTGCCATTTGTGCGTGTTTTGCTTCGTCTGCCAGCATTTGCGTCACTACTGCGCGGCTTTGCTGGTCTTCTCCGGGTAATTCTTCCAAATGTTTTTGCAGATGTTTGCAAACCTGATCTTCAGTTGCAGCGACGAATCCCAAACTGATTTTGTCGCTGATAAGTCCCGCGCTTGCTCCTATAGTAAAAGACATGGCGTACCAAATTGGATTTAACACGCTGGGATGGCTATCAAGTTGATTCAATCTCTGCTGGCACCAAACCAGATGATCAATTTCTTCGCGTGCGGCGCGCTCCATATCCTGTCTGACTTCAGGAAGTTTTGCAGTCAGTGCTTGCCCCTGATAAAGCGCTTGTGCGCATACTTCTCCTGTGTGGTTGACCCGCATTAATCCCGCAGCAAGTTTACGCTCTGACGCTTTCAGTTCACCGGAGCTAATCCCTGTTGCAGGGCTCGGACGTTCACTCGTCAAATCATTACCACTGGCCAGTGTTTTCAGTGATTGATCCAGATGGATAATCAATTTGTCTAAAAATGATAATTGGTTATTACGCATTTGCAGGTTCCTGATTATTTAACGGGTGCCATTTAGTCGGTGCATTTAATCAAAGTCTGGCAGGTTTCTCCATCTTTGCAGTTTTTGTCTTGTGCAGGCAGTAACCGGATTATATAGTCCGGCGTCGAATAAAAAATAATAATGTTTTATTAACCAACTGGAATAATAAAAATGACCTATCTATCGCAACGACTCTCTGCTACTGGATTCATGCTACTTGCCTTGATCAGTTTGAATCTATTCGCAAAAGAAAAACCTGTTTATCAAGACACTCAAAAAAGTTTCGAAGCTCGCGCCGCTGATCTGGTATCGCGCATGACGCTTGAAGAAAAAGTATCACAAATGCAAAACGATGCACCCGCGATTCCACGATTGGGAATTCCAAAATATGAGTGGTGGAATGAAGCTTTGCATGGTGTAGCGCGCGCAGGTTCAGCCACTGTGTTTCCGCAAGCAATTGGATTGGCGGCCAGTTTTGATTCGGACATGATGTTTGAAGTGGCAACCGTGATCAGCGATGAGGGACGTGCGAAATATCATGAATTTTCCCGTCGTAACCAACGCAATCGTTATCAGGGATTAACTTTCTGGTCGCCCAATATCAATATTTTTCGTGATCCCCGTTGGGGGCGAGGCCAGGAGACTTACGGTGAAGATCCTTATTTGACCAGTCAAATGGGTGTGGCTTTTGTAAAGGGGTTGCAAGGGAATCATCCGAAATATCGTAAAACAGATGCGACAGCAAAACATTTTGCGGTACACAGTGGCCCCGAATTCAATCGACATGAATTTGATGCGCGACCAACAGAGCGTGATTTATATGAAACCTATTTGCCCGCATTTCGCGCGTTGGTACAGGATGCAAATGTTGCTGCGGTCATGGGCGCTTACAATCGTGTTAATGGTGAATCTGCATCAGCCAGCCAGCGATTGTTGTTGGATATTTTGCGAAAAGAGTGGGGATTTAAAGGTTATGTGGTTTCCGATTGTGATTCCATAGAAGATATTTTCCTGCACCACAAAATTGTTAAAACTGCAGAAGAAGCGGCGGCACTGGGTGTCAAAAAAGGATTGGAACTCAATTGTGGAAAAACCTATGCGGCTTTAATTAATGCCGTTAAACAAGGGCTAATTACTGAAGCAGAAATTGATGATGCCTTGCGCCGTTTATTTTATACCCGCTTTCGTTTGGGGATGTTTGATCCTGATTCAACTGTGCCCTTTGCGAAAATTCCCTATTCAGTAAATCAATCCAAAACTCATGATGAGCTTGCTCGTCTGGCTGCACAAAAATCGCTGGTGCTGCTCAAAAATAAAAAAATATTACCACTGAAAAAAGATTTGAAATATATCGCCGTGATTGGCCCGACAGCTGATGAGGTTATGTCTTTGTTGGGTAATTATTATGGAACACCGGAACAACCTGTGACTATTTTAAACGGGATTCGTCAGGCAGTTTCATCCGACACCCAGGTTTACTATGCGCGAGGCACAGAGTTGGTTGAAGGACGCGAAGACCCTCGAGCTGCTCCTGTTATAGATTCAAGATTTTTGCGGCCATCAGCCGATTCCAATGAACAAGGGTTAAAAGGCGAATATTTTCGCGGAGTGGATTTTTCCGGTAAGCCACTGCTAACGAGAGTCGATTCCAGGATTGATTTTCGTTGGGATCGGGGTGCACCGACAGATGCATTGGTGGCGCGCGGAGAATTAAAGAAAGATCAGGCATTACCTAACGATGGCTATAGCGTACGGTGGACTGGAAAATTGATTGCTCCTCTTTCGGGTGAATATGAATTTAATGTCAGTGCCAATGATGGTGTGCGATTATCGATCGATAATAAAAATCTGTTGGATGCATGGGGGTTGGCTGAAAGATTGCGCAGCCAATCAGTGAAACAGCATTTGGATGCTGGAAAAATTTACGATATCAAACTTGAATATTTTGATGATATTCGCGATGCAGAAGTCAGATTGGCCTGGAGATTACCGGGTGCAAAATCGCCTCACGAAGAAGCCATGGATGCAGCGAAAAAATCCGAAGTGATTATTTTTGTTGGTGGGCTAACCGGTGATGTTGAAGGGGAAGAAATGAAAGTCACCTATCCCGGTTTTATGGGCGGTGATAGAACGGATCTGGCATTACCCAAACCACAACAAAAACTGTTGGAGGATTTGGTGGCAACCGGTAAACCTGTAGTGCTGGTATTAACTGGCGGTTCGTCATTGGCTGTTGATTGGGCGGATAAAAATGTTCCAGCCATTTTAATGGCATGGTATCCGGGGCAGCGCGGTGGTAATGCAGTAGCGGATGTGCTGTTTGGCGATGTAAGTCCATCAGGTCGATTGCCGGTTACTTTCTACAAAGCGAACGCTGAATTGCCTGATTTTCAGGATTACTCCATGCAAGGCCGCACTTATCGCTATTACAATGAAAAACCACTTTATCCTTTCGGCCACGGGTTGTCCTACGGTCGTTTTGATTATGAAAATATACGGTTGGACAAAGAGCGGCTGCAACAGCAGGATTCTCTTGCGATCAGTTTTGATTTGAAAAATGTGGGCAATGTGGTTGCCAGTGAAGTGGTTCAGGTTTATGTGCGCTCTTTGAACAGGCAGCCTCTGGATGCGATTAAAAATTTGCGTGCATTTGAATCAATCGAGTTGAAACCGGGTGAAAGTCAATCGTTGAATTTTGGTTTGCTGGTGAATCGCGATTTCACTTACTATGATGAGGAACAAAAATCCTATCGGGTCAGGCCGGGGGATTATGAAATTCAAGTGGGTGCGTCGAGTCAGGATATTCGCTTGAAAAAGAAAATTAAGATTGAATAAAAACATCCTCTTCCAAGAGGTAAAAAAATTAAATAAATTCAGGAAAAATAAACACAGATGCAAGACGTTAACGAAATTAAATATCTTCTGGATACACGTATTCCATTGTTGGTGATTGAAACCTACGAAGAAAAAAAAGCGCTTGATGTGTTGCATAAAGTAGCGGATCAGCAAGGCAAGGATTTGTATCGCTGGTCCATTACCGACGGCTTGGTTCGGGCCAGTCGGGGGCTGCAATTGTTGCCAAAGGAAACCGGACTGCCCGAGCCTGAAGCTGTGTTACCGGAAAATATGTTGCGGCAAATTAAACAAATGCAAAAGCCGGCGATTTTTGCCTTGTGTGATTTTCATTCATTTCTGGTTGATCAACCACGAGTCGTACGTTTGTTAAAAGATATTGCCCTGAATCATTTTGCGGTTCCACATACATTGGTGTTTTTGAGTTACCAACTGGACTTGCCTGCAGAGTTGTCGCGTTACAGTGCGACATACAGTCTGGCACTGCCGGATGATGATTTGATTATGGAAATCGTGCGTGAAGAAGCCAAAGAGTGGTCGGAAAGGCATCAGGGTGTTCGTGTTAAAACAGACAATATCACACTGAAAAAATTGGTGAATAATTTACAGGGATTGTGTGTGAGTGATATTCGTCGTTTGGTGCGCCATGCTATTTGGGATGACGGGTCATTGACAGAAGAAGATTTACCCAAAATCAATAAAATTAAATTTGCCTTGTTGGACATGGAAGGCATTATTTATTTTGAACAACAAACAGAAAGTTTTGCTGATATTGGTGGTTTGAATAATTTAAAGCGTTGGTTGGCTACACGTCAGGGTGCATTCAATGGTGAAGAGTCAACAATTGACAGGCCCAAGGGTATTTTATTATTGGGTGTGCAAGGTGGCGGAAAAAGTCTTGCTGCAAAAGCGGTTGCAGGTTTATGGGGGCTGCCGTTAATGCGTATGGATGTGGGGGCACTCTATAATAAATTTCACGGTGAAACGGAGCGTAATTTACGCGAAGCATTGAAACTGGCTGATGCAATGTCGCCCTGTGTGTTATGGTTGGATGAAATCGAAAAAGGCATGGCGCAGGATGGTCATGACAATGGCGTGTCGCAGCGTCTTTTAGGCACATTGTTAACCTGGATGGCGGAGCGTAAAACGCGGGTATTCATTGTGGCGACCAGTAATGACATCACACGCTTGCCACCGGAATTGATTCGCAAGGGGCGGTTGGATGAAATCTTTTTTGTTGATTTACCTGATGCCATTATTCGTGAAGATATTTTTTCGATCCATTTACGCAAACGAAATTGTGCAGTCGAACAATTTAATTTGACAGAATTGGCAATTGCCAGCGATGGTTTTTCCGGATCAGAAATTGAACAGGCAATTGTCAGTGCGCTTTATGCGGCCAGTGCTGCTGAAAAATCTCTGGATATGCCCATGTTAATGACAGAATTAGCCAATACCAGCCCTTTGTCTGTCGTGATGGCGGAACAAATTGCGCGTTTGCGTCTATGGGCTGCAGACAGAACGGTACCGGCCTGATGAAAATTATCGATGGATGGTTGAATGAAGCGATTATTTGTGAATCGCCCAATTTTAATCAGCGTCCCGATGCAACGGAAATCAGCTTACTGGTGATCCATAACATTAGCCTGCCACCGGGAAAATTTGGTGGCGGATTTATAGAAGATTTTTTTCAAAACCGATTGGACAAAGCTTGGGATCCTTATTTTGAAACCATTGCGGATGTGCGCGTCTCATCCCATTTATTGATTGATCGATTCGGCGTCATTACCCAGTTTGTCAGTTTTGATGACAGGGCATGGCACGCAGGCAAATCTTCTTATCAGGGTGTTGAAGATTGTAATGATTTCAGTATCGGGATTGAACTGGAAGGAACTGATGATCAAGCCTACAGCGAATTTCAGTATCAATCTCTGGCGAAAGTCACTCGCCAGTTGCTAGCAAACTATCCTAAACTAACGCCTGATCGAATTACGGGGCACGATCAGATTGCTCCAGGTCGGAAAACAGATCCAGGCAAAGCGTTTGATTGGATTTATTATTTTTCCCTGATTAAGGAATCAGATTCACTATGACTTTTCTCAGTTTGATTCTTGCGCTTGGTATCGTTTATTGGTTGGGCACCGCACAATTTATGCATTGGGACGGTTGGTATCGCGGTTTGGTGTTGCGGTTACAACAAATTCCCGGTGTGGCAGCCAATCCTGTAGCGGGTATATCACTTTCGTTGTTGATCCCCTGTGTTGTACTGGCCTTGATTATCATTTTTGTGGTGCAAGTATTTAATTCCGGTTGGCTGATTTTGATTAATCTTCCGGTATTACTTTATTGCATAGGCCGCAGTGATTTTGTCGCAGAAGTTCAAGCTTATATTGATATTGTTCAGCGCGGGGACACAGTCGCGGCCAGCCGCTGGGTTGATGATATGCGTGGTAACGCTGCAACTGATCCGGAAAGTGCAGATGTCGGTGATTGGCGAGCCTTGCACACAGAAGCATTGAAGGTCATTGCTTATCGTGGATTTGAAAGAACTTTTGCGGTTCTGTTCTGGTTTTTTATTGCAGGTGCTCTGGGTGCTCTCTTGTACAGATTGAGTGTGCTCTATCGCGAAATAAACGAAACTGACTCACAACAGGCGCAGTTGGCTTCCCGTTGGTTGTGGTTGCTGGAATTGCCTTCGGTTCGATTGATGGGCGTAACCTGGGCGCTGGTTGGTAATTTTGATACAACACCTTTGCGTGAAAATATGTTGGATATGGATAAATCATCCATGGAAATATTGAATGCATGTTTGCGCGGTGCCTTGGGTGCAAATATTGACGCTTCCATCAATCATAAAGTTGATAAATCAACAGATACTACTGCTTCTGATGCTAATCCTTCTCCACTCAGTGAAGACAGTGTCGATGTTATCGAGGATTTAACAGGCACAGTGATTACCACCCAGATTGAACCGGCTTATTCATTTGCGTTGGTGAAATCCAGTATGCCTTTGTATACACGTTCATTGCTGTTCTGGATTTGTGCCGTTGCGTTCGCAACTTTGTTTATTGCGTAATAGTTGTTTAGTGCGTTACGGTTTATTGCTTGATTGTTATTTTTAGGATTTGAGGTTTTGTTATGCCATCGTTTGATGTGGTTTCTGAAGTTGATAAACACGCACTGACCAATTCTGTTGATCAGGCAGAGCGAGTGATTACCAACCGTTTTGATTTTAAAGGTGTAAACGCTAAATTTGAGCTTAAGGAATATGAACTCACTATTACTGCCGATTCAGAAATGCAGCTTGATCAAATATTGGATGTGCTGAGACCGGCAATGGCGAAAAATGGTATCGATGTGAGTTGTCTGGAAATAGGTCCGGTAAAAAGTTCAGGTAAGCAAGTGAAGCGCGAAATAAAAGTTCGCACTGGAATTGATAAAGACCTGGCGAAGAAAATTGTTGCGTTAGTAAAAGATAAAAAGTTGAAAGTGCAGGCGAGTATTCAAGGTGAGCAAGTACGTGTCACAGGTAAGAAGCGAGATGATTTGCAAGAGTGCATCGCAGCGCTGCGTGCGGCGGAATTGGGAATGCCGATGCAGTTTAATAATTTTAGAGATTAGCCCTCACCCTAACCCTCTCCCAGAGGGAGAGGGGATAGACTCCCTGATTAATTAACTACGAAGTGATTTCAGTCCCCTCTCCGGGAGAGGGCTAGGGTGAGGGTACACCAAATCCATTTGAGAAAATTTCATCCTTGAACACCATTCTGAACACCCCCGCCTATCGTCTATTCATCGTTCTGTTTTTAGGATTCGCATCAGGCATTCCATTAGCCTTGACCGCTGGCGCTATGCAGGCTTGGTTGACTATGGAAGGAATGGATCTCGCCACGATCGGTTTTTTAGGTTTGGTGGCCTTGCCCTATACCTTTAAATTTTTGTGGGCGCCTTTAATGGATAGATTCGAACCTCCGCTGTTAGGACGACGACGAGGTTGGATTGTGTTGGTGCAATTTCTTATCGCTCTGGGTTTGTTTTTTTTATCCAATACCTCGCCAACCCATTCAACACACATTTTCGGTGCTCTGGCTTTATGCGTAGCATTTTCTTCTGCATCGCTGGATGTGGTGATAGATGCTTACCGCGCAGATTTATTGCCACCGAATGAAAGGGGATTGGGTTCGTCTTTTACTGTGTTGGGTTATAGAGTGGCGATTGTTATTTCTGGTGGCATCACTTTTATTTGGGCGCAACAGTGGGGAAGTTGGCCCCAGGTTTATCTGATTATGGCGCTGGTGATGTTGTCCACTGGGGTACTGAGTTTTTTTCTGTTGCCAGGTATTCATGCCGATTTCAAACCACTGGCATCTGATCCCAAACGGGAATTGATTGGCTTCTTCATGTTATTACTGGGTGTGTTCGTGGGTTACTACTCCAGCGAATTGATTCTCACCGCTTTGCACATTGATTCCGACAGCACCAATAATTGGGAAAGATTATTTTTTGTATTGACGCAAGTGTCCTGTGCATTGGGCTTGGGATTATTACTTGCACGTAAAATCGGGTTCGCCACTTTAAATTCGTCATTTGACAGTTTCTTCAGTCAAAAAAGTGCAGTCATTTTTCTGTTAATGATTGTGCTCTACAAAATAGGTGATGCATTTGCAATGAGCCTTACCACTGCTTTTTTAATGCGTGGTATGGGGTTTGAAGCGATCGAAGTTGGACTGGCGAGTAAAACAATCGGCTTGCTGGCCACTATAGTGGGCGCCATGCTCGGCGGATTTATTATGATGTATGTTCGCCTGTCTTCTGCTCTTTTTGCTTTTGGTATTTTGCAATTGGTTTCCAATTTGGGTTATTACCTTCTGGCGGAATC
>CBFGPN010000125.1:0-11600 GCA_965650675.1 uncultured Cellvibrio sp. | reverse complement strand
TGATTCTGGGGCCGAGACTGGGCCGTTTTGCTGCCAACGGGCAAGCCCGTCAGGTTCCCGGTCACAACCTGAGTTCAGTTGCTATAGGTGGGTTTATTTTGTGGTTTGGCTGGTTTGGTTTTAATGCAGGATCAACGCTGGCAGCCAATATGGATCTCGGAAAAATCGCATTAAACACCCATCTGGCGGCTTGCGCAGGAGCACTGGGTTATATGTTTTCTACCCGTTTATTCCAACAGCCGATTTTATTAACCGGAACGGTAAATGGCAGCTTGGGCGGATTGGTTAGTATCACCGCAGGCTGCGCCAGTATGGAGCCTCATTTTGCAATTATTACCGGTTTGATAGCCGGATTTATTACCCTGGTGGGGCCGCGATTTATCACCAGCTTTAAATTGGATGATGTGGTGGACGCTGTCAGTGTCCACGGATTTTGCGGCGTGTGGGGCACTCTGGCAGCCGGTATCTTTTACGCAGGGGATTTGTTCGATCCTCATCGAATAGGGGTTCAGGCTTTGGGCGTTCTGGTTGCATTTGCCTGGGGATTTGGTGTGGCATTGATCAGTTATTGGGTAATTAATAAAACCCTTGGTATGCGCGCCAGTAGTCTTCACGAGCAACGAGGTTTGGATTTTACCGAGCATGCTGAAATAGGTTATCCCGAATTTCAAAATACAGCCGCATTGAATACAGATTCACTCCAATCAAAAAACTAACCGGAGCCAACTGTGAACTCATTGCAAAAAAGACAAGCGATTAAAGATGCTTTGACACCATTCATTCAAGGGCGGCAATTAGCCAATGCATTAAATCTGTGGGATGAAAAATATTCACATCAAAATCATTTTGCGCTGCAGCATTATTTACGCGAGTTATGTCACGATGTGGAAGTTGCACACTTGCGATCACGCATGTTGCAATCGCTGGTAACTGCTTTTTCTTCTCTGCAAGATGAGCGTCAGGCGCGTCAACAACAAGCTCAACGTGTCAGAAGAAATGTTGTCTCCAATATGTCATCCGGTTATATGAATGAGTTGATGGTATTTGTTCTGCTGGTAGAAAAACTTATCGAGAGTTTGAATGATGAAATGGCGACGCGAACCCGGCTTTATGTTTTGGAAAATTTAACAAAAGTTAAAATCACCTCACAAGAAAGGCTGGTTCTACAACAATGGTTGAATCGTATTACGCCTTTGCGACATGATCTTAAACTTAATCACACCGTGATGCAGCATGTGATCAATCTCGCATATGTTGCTATTTGTGAATATCAGGGGCCAATAAAAGCGGATCAGGTTTTGCAAACCAGTGTCAGTGAAATAAAAGCAGAGTTTCCGGAAATTGGCGTGGATTTTTTGTTGTAAAAATTTCTGTTGCTGAAATAAAAACGCCCGATTTGAATCGGGCGTTTTTATTTTGCATGTGATAATTTATTGTCATTCCTGCAAATGTTATTTCATATATTTTTTACGGAAGATGAACAAACCACCGAAGATAAATATTAATACTACAGGGAAGAGTGCCAAATTCGCCAAGGTTGCCTGACCCGCAGCCAATTCAACTGCAGAACCAGTCATGCCACTTGCAGCTGCTTCTGCTTTGGCATCGTCCAACCAGCCGCCGATGATGGGGTTCCATACACTAACGCCAAACATACCAGCACCGCCTACCAGTGACATACCCAGCGCACCTGTCTTGGGTAGATATTCTGAAACAAATCCAATCATGGTTGGCCAGAAGTACATAACACCTAATGCAAAAACAATTGCTGCGACGTAAACCATGCCACCAGAGGCCATGCTCATCAAATAAATACCAATTGCTGCAAAAACTGACGATGCCAGCAACACACCAACAGGATTCAATGCATGAATAACAGGGCCTGCAAAATAACGACCCACGGCCATCAAGCCAGTCACCATTGCCAGAATTAACATTGGATGAGCACCGGATGCACCGAGAATTCTTTCAACCCATTGTTGAGTGCCCAATTCTGTTGTGGCCGTAATGGTCATAGTAATCATCATTAAAATAAATAATGGTGAAATTAATGCGAGCAAATTATTTTTGGTTGAAGTTTCAGAGTTAGCCATTTCAGGAAAGGGCTGACCGAAAATCATAAAACCATAAATCACTGTGGGCACCAACATCACCGCGATTTGCATTTGCCAATCCATTCCCAATTTGGTCATCAAAGTAGAAATCAAAGCACCAATCACAATACCGCCGGGGAACCACATGTGGAATTTGTTGAGCTTGGTCGTTTTGTTGGTGTGATAAATATCGGCGATTAAAGGGTTAGCTGCTGCTTCGACTGAACCGTTTGCGAATCCGATAAAGAATGTCGAAATTAACAGAGTCCAGAAACCATCAGCGGTGATAGTTAAAATCAAACCTAACAAATGCGATACGAATGCCAGATACATTAAGGTGCGAGCACCCAAAGAGTTATACAGCAATCCACCCACCATCATGGCAACCGGAAAACCCAGAAACGCCATACTGTTGATCCAACCCAACTCTGTATCGCTGAATTGAAAGTTTGCACTTAATTGATTGAGAATACCTGCGCGAATTGCAAATGTCATAGCTGTGACAATTAACGCAATACAACAAGCTGCAAATAAACGATCAGGGTTAATAGTTTTGGTCATAACGTTTTTACCTTTTTTATTTTTAAAAAATTATTGTGATTGTGACCCCCTCCCAACCTCCCCCTTGCCAGGGGGAGGAGCTAGTTCCCTCCCCTGGCAAGGGGAGGGTTAGGGTGGGGTCTTTTTCTTACGGTTAAAAATAATTTCGTAAAACCCAACAAAAAATTTTTACAACTTTACCCACACACCATCCTGCCGCGACGAATCTATCACAGCCTGAATAAAGCGCATACCCTCAACACCGGTTTCGATGTTGGGTACCCAATCCTGTAAAAAATGTTTTTCATTTTTTTGGCGAGCTTCAAGAATATCAGCGATATCTTTATAAAGATTGGCAAAACCTTCGAGATAGCCCTCTGGATGACCACCCGGTGTACGCATGCCACGTGCGGCAATATCGCTGCCAATATCACCGCGACGCGTAACACGTTGACGCGGTTTATTTAATTCGGTGAACCACAATTCGTTGGGATTTTCTTGCGCCCATTCAATGCTGGCTTTGTCACCAAACAAGCGAATACGCAAACCATTTTCACAACCGGGTGCAACCTGGCTTGACCAGAGCATACCTTTCAAACCATTTTCAAAACGCAGCATCGCATGCACGTTGTCATCCACCTGGCGACCATCAACAAAACTGGTGAGATCCGAACTCACCGCAACCAATTTTTGTTGTGAAATAAAACGTGCGAGTTGAAATGCGTGAGTACCAATATCGCCCAAACATCCACCCAAACCGGAACGCGCCGGATCAGTGCGCCATGAAGCTTGTTTGTTATTGTCGTCGGCTGCTTGTGTTAACCACTCTTGCGGATATTCCACTTGCACTACACGCAATTTTCCGAGCTTGCCTTGTGCAACCAATTCACGCGCGTAACGCACTAATGGATAACCGGAATAATTATGGGTTAAACCAAAAAAACAACCGGAGGATTTAACAAGTTGCTCCAGCTCCAAGGCTTCTTCGAGTGTGCGAGTCACCGGCTTGTCACAAATCACATCTATGCCCGCTTGCAAACAAGCTTTGGCAACCGGGAAGTGCATATGGTTTGGTGTAACGATTACTACAACCTGAATTCCATCCGCGCGTTTTTTTTCTTCGCGAATCATGTCTTCATAAGAGGTGTAAGCGCGATCAGCAGCTATGTGTAAATCGGCTGCCGATAATCTTGCGTTTTCAGGATTTGCCGACAATGCACCGGCAACCAATTCATAGCGATCATCCATACGCGCCGCGATTCTATGCACAGCACCAATAAATGCTCCGCGACCACCACCGACCATTGCATAACGAATTTTTGGATTTGTCATAAATGAAATTCTTTTTTTGAAAAGTTGAAATTATTGTGGAAAATTTCACCCCACCCTAACCCTCCCCTTGGCAAGGGGAGGGGACGGTTCCCCACTTTGAAAAAGGGGGGTTAGGGGGGATTTAAAATCTCAGAAAAATTGAAGATCTTAAAATCCCTCCCCCGCCTCCCTTTTTCAAAGGGAGGAGCCAGTCCCCTCTCTCCCTCCGGGAGAGGGTTAGGGTGAGGGCAATCGGGAATCACAATCCCAAAATCTTCCGATTCTTCGCTTCATCAATTCCGCTTTTTGCAAAATCATCAAACGCACGTTCAGTCACTTTTATAATATGTTGTGCAATAAATGGTGCGCCTTCTGCTGCGCCAATTTCAGGATGTTTCAAACAACATTCCCATTCGAGTACAGCCCAACCTGCGTAATCATAGGCAGCAAATTTTGAAAAAATTTGTTTGAAATCGACTTGCCCATCACCGAGTGAACGGAAACGTCCGGCGCGATCAACCCAGGATTCATATCCGCCATACACACCTTGTTGTGCGGTTGGATTAAATTCCGCATCTTTCACATGGAACATTTTGATGCGATCGTGATAGCGATCAATAAAGGCGAGGTAATCAAGTTGTTGTAAAACAAAATGTGATGGATCAAATAAAATATTGCAGCGCGGATGATTATTCACAGCTTTCAAAAAGCGCTCGAATGTGGCGCCATCATGTAAATCTTCGCCCGGATGAATTTCATAACAGACATCGACACCCGCTTTATCAAAGGCATCGAGAATCGGTAGCCAACGTTTGGCTAATTCTGCAAAACCATTTTCAACCAAACCGGCAGGACGTTGTGGCCAGGGATATAAATAAGGCCAGAGTAATGCACCGGAAAAAGTGGCGTGTGCATTCAAACCCAAATTTTTACTGGCTTGTGCGGCCATCATCATTTGTTCAACCGCCCAGGCTTGTCGTGCTTTGGGATTGCCGCGTACCGATTCAGGTGCAAAACCATCAAACATTTCATCATAAGCGGGATGCACGGCAACCAATTGGCCTTGCAAGTGTGTTGATAACTCAGTGGGAACCAAACCGTGATAATTCAAAGTGTGTAAAAAATTATCGCAATAAGCCTGACTGGTTGCCGCTTTTTCCAAATCAAAAACGCGCTTGTCCCAAGTCGGGATTTGCACGCCTTTGAAACCAAGACTGGCAACCCAACCGGCGATTGAATCAAGCGTGTTAAAGGGTGGGGTGTCACTTAAAAATTGCGCAAGGAAAATGGCCGGGCCTTTGATAGTTTTCATAGCAAGGTCTCATTTGAATGACGAGGGTAAATTATTATTGAGCTTTGGAGCGCCGAGTCTAATGGAATTCAATAAGCCAAGGGAAATTTTTCACTATTCTTAACCTGTTTTACGTCTGGATGGACGTGAGGTTTCAGGGAAGATTATCCAGCACTGTTGGTTCAGTAAAAATGCGCCACTTGGTTGTGTCTATAGAGCGGAAGGTTTTCTGATAACGCGGGGCATCTGCAGTTTCTTTGGTGACGTCGCGAATATAAATATGCTGGATACGGTCAGGATAATCTTTTGCAATATTGGCATAAATCTCCGGATCGGCTTCGCCGGAGTCTCCGATCAAAATAAATTTTCGCTTGGGGAATTGTTGGATCAATCCGCGAATCTGTTGATGTTTATGTCGTTGAGAGCTGCTGCCTTCTTTAAATAATTCATCGATTAATTTGATCGAACGCAAGTGCAAACTGCCTGCTGGAAATTTTTCTTGCTGCAAAAATTCTGTCAACAATGGATAAAGTTGCAGCGGGCTGCTGGACACATAATGGAATGCAACATTCTGGTGATTTGCAGAGTAAGTTTGATACAACTCACTCATGCCGGGCACGGCATGTAAAGGGTTTACAAAGGTATTGCGAATCAATAATTGTTTATCCAGCACATGACTGTCTTTAATGGTGTCGTCTATATCCGAAATGATCGACAAGCCTTGCTCCGACACCAACAGGGCATTGCCGATAAATTCGCGCTTATCCTGTTTCGGTAAAATAGCTCGGTATTGAATGAAGTCGCCGTGTTTGGCCGTTGTTGATTGCAGGGTAATTTTTTTATCGGTTAATCCCCATGCATCTGTATTCGCCAGCGTGACTTTTTTGTTGGGGAATGCGAGCGTAATTTTTTTGTTGCGTTCTGAATCTATACGAAATAATTGGGTGCGGTCTTCAAATCGTTGTTTCTCGTCTGCTGTGAGCGAATCCCAATCCAGTTTCATCCACAAAGCCAACGCCGTTTGCGCGCCGGGGCGCGATTCTTTTTCATAGATCCAGGCAGTGACTTTGAATTGAATATCACCTTCATCGGTTAATTTAGCGGCGCTGGACATCAGCTGTATAAATTCATCATCTTTAATCGGGCTTGCCCAAAGTGGAAGACTGGTTAGTGCGATGCAAGCTGAAATAAATTTATACAGAAAATTACGCATATTTTTCTTCCGGAAATTTTTTGTTTTTGTAGGGCGGGTCGAGACCCGCATTTTCGATTTTTGAAAATTTGAGTTTTTATTGTTGAGGTTGTACTCCGCACACGCGGGTCGCGACCCGCCCTACAACGGGAATAAATTTTATTTTTTCTCTTCAGTTTCAAAATCATCCACTTGTGATTTCACAAAACCCGATACTTGCGCTAAAGCGCCGGATGATTTTTCGGTGGCAATATCCCATACCCCACGAATCAATACCCGTCCCATAAATGCAGGTGCATCGACGCTACCGGTTTTTGATTCAATTTCCTGAATGCCTTTAGTGAGTTCTAAACGAATATTTTCCGGCACACTGGGATCTTCACTCAAGCGTTTAACATCGCGCACACCGTCAGTTACTTTACCTTCTTTAAAATGAATAGTTGCTTGTGCCAATTTACCTAACCATGGTGTTTCCATTACCAGTGCCAAGGCATCGGCGTGTACTTGCGCTCGCTCATAATCTTTTTGCATCACCGCATTGGAACCTAACGCCAAATGCAACGCCATTAATTGGGTATCCGCGCTTTCTTTATCTGAAACTGTTGCTAATAAAGATTGTGATTTTTTGGTTTCTTCTGCTGCCAGACCGGGCCATTTTTCACGATGAAAAATAATACCGCGCAATGATCCTGCCGCACCACGCATAAACACATCACAATTTTCTTTATCGATTAGATCGGACTCTGCCAATGCAATTTTATTTTTGTCAGCCACCAATGCACCGTAAGCCAACAGAGTCCGTGCAATACAAATTTCGTTTGGGGTAATCTCCGGCATTTGTTCGCTGCCTGATATATTCACACCTTTTTGATAGGCCTTAAGCCCCAAAGCCAAACCATTTTCAGACAACAAGGCGTATTTGGAATAGGTAAAGGAGTCGCGCATATCAGCGAGCTGTTCGGTTTCCGATTTTTTACTGCAGGCGGTCAAAAACAAACAGCCCGCAATCAATGCGGGCAAACATAAATTCAGTTTTTTCATTGTTATTTCCTAAACATTACCGGAGTCTTTTAACCAGCTCTACCCTGCGATTTTTTTGCTTGCCTGAGTCAGAGGTATTGTTGGATGCCGGAGCATAAGGCCCGACACCTGCCGCTTGCAAGCGGTTGGCTGCAATTTGATAGCCAGATGTCAAAGCATCCACCACTGATTTTGCGCGCTGTTGGGATAATTCCAGATTTGCAGTGACCGAACCGGTATCATCTGTGTGCCCAACCACATACAACAGCAGCGATGGATTTTTCTTGAGTAATTCACCAATTGCATCGAGCGTGGGTTTGGATTCAGGTTTGATACTGGCTTTACCCGTATCAAAATAAATTCCGTAAATCAGCGCCTTACCATCAGTTTCGATTTGTTGTTTCAGCTCGTCAGCATTAACTGTAATTAATCCGGTTTGAACGGATTTTTCTTCCAGAATAGTTTGGTGAACTTTTACGTCTGTACCATAGGCACCGATAAATAACGCAATGTATACATTTTTATCGGATATTTGTTTTTTTACCAGTAAGTAATAGGGATTTTTGTGGTTGTTGTAAACGTTTTTATCAATTGCAATCAGGCCCCCCAAATTTTGAGCATCGTCATCGCTGCCACACTGAATCAATTCGCATTGGGAAATAATACTGAATCCGGCTTTTGCCAAAGCCGTTTGATAATTCTGATAAATCTTCAGTGTAGAAGTGTTGCGAATGCCATATTCATGGCGATATAAATCGCCTGTTAATTTTAATGGCGTTTTATCCACGGCATTTTTTGCCTTTGGAAAACTGAATACCTCTGTATCGGTTTTTCTGAGATCATCCAATTTGGCACCGGGATAGCGAGGCAACATAGGATGATCTTTCGATTTATCTTCGGCAGACAACTCAGCTTCCCGGGTAATTCCATCAGAGGGATCAGTGTAAGCCGCATTGATTTGAATTAAATGGGTTTCTGCTGGTTCTGTCTCAACAATGACTTGTTGCACATATGCGTCGGTGTCATAGGCCGCAACATACCAGGCTGCAATGATTTTTCCTTTGCCGGAGGATTTTTCACCTATCCAGTAATAAGGTTTATGGTAGCTGTTGTACACGTCGCCTTGTATCGCCAACACCGATCCCAAATCACGAGATTGTTTATCAGTACCGCAAGCCTCAAGCGAACAGGAAAAGAGTTCTTTAAATCCTGCAGATTTTGCAGCGGTCAAATAATTTTCAAATACCTTGAGTGAAGATACATTCTGGATTTCGTAACCTTGTCGATAGATATCACCCACTAATATTAGTGGAGCAAAAGCCGGAGTCTTATCTTCATCTACAACTGAAAGAGGCAGCATGGTTCGTTCATAGTCAACCATACTCGCATGTTCTCGATCCGCACCGGGATACGCCGAAAACATCGGGTAGTCTTCATCATAAGCCAATGCAATATTGGCAGAGGCTAACAATGAAGCAAATGCAAAAAATGCGAGATGTGTTTTTGTAAAGAGTGTCGTCATGATAAATCCCTGTGTGGTTGGCGGATGTAATGTTTGAAAAAGCATAGAGATTAAGCTGTGAATCTGAATATTAAATGAATCCATCACGTTAAATAAAATAGACGATTAATCTTTAAATAATCTGGTTGGATCAAGATAAAATATCTTCTTCCAACCCTGAGTCGATGAATCAACACGCCATAAATAAGGCACCAAAGTCACCAGTGAATAATGTAAATGTGGTGGTTTGCCCTTGGCGTTGCCTGTGTCGCCCAATGTTCCTATTGTTGTTCCAATTGCTAATGGCTTACCGATAAAAACAGCATCTGATTGCAAGTGTGCGTAATAATGTAATCGCCATTTGGGACCCAGCGCCAGAACGACTTTTCCGCCGGAATGTAATTCGCCTTTAAACATCACTATGCCATATGTCGTTGACAATATTGGCGTGCCTTTTTTGCCAAAAATATCAATACCTTTATGTACACCGGATTTTCCCCATGGCTCATACCAAAAAGATTTTGCATGCCAATCCTGCTTACCGGCTCCCTGAACCGGGATAGTGGCGAATTCTGGCAAAAATAAAATAACGATGAACAATAAAAAAATAATGTTTCGTTTTTTATATTTTTTTAACATGGCAAGCGACTCCATCAGACCGATGATTTCCGGATATAACTCATAAAATCCATAATTATTTTGGCCGTTTCCTGAGGTTTTGCTTGCAACAAAAAATGAGGCCCATCAAAGCTGCGTACATGAATATTCGGCAGCAGATGGATGGCACGGAATAAACAATGGCTGGCAACCAGTTTATCTTGCCGGGCAACCAGAATTAACATGGGGATATCTATTTTGTAATTCAGATGATCAATTTTCCGAATGGCATCCAATCTTTTTTTAATTAATACATGACTCATGTTGTTTAAAATCGGCCAACACAATTCCCAGGTCTTGTCTGATGCACCCTGCATGCAAAAATACCGCATTAATTTTTTAGCGCCGGGAAGTTTTATCAGCCAATACAGTGGTAATAGCTTGAAGAGACTGAGCAAAAAAGGCTTTGGTGGATACAAAAAACCTGATACCCATACTATGGCTTTGGGTTTGTGACTGACCGTGGACATCAAATGTGGAATCAACCCGCTTGAAAAGGATTCTGCCAGAAGAATGTAGTCTTCTCTTTTCGGTAGTTCATTCACTATTTTTTCAGCCAGCGCCGGGTAAAGCTGTTTACCATCGGTTGGCAAAGGAATAATTTTTCCATCGCAATCACAATAATCAACAAAATCCCTGAATAAACTCCCGGTTCCATCCATCCCGGGCAACAAAATTAATTTCATATTTTTTCTTTTATCTCATGAATATTTGTAGACCCATGAGTGTTTTTTAAAACGCATTCATTACAAATAAACGCAGCATTTATTTGTGAAGCCAGTAAATGTTTGACTTCTTTTCGGGTTTTTCCACAAAAAGAACAGCAGGGTTCTACCTGAAATTCATTTTTCGTTGAAGGTTTTTTCATTGGGTACTCCCAAAAATTTATGGGTTCGGTTGTAAATTAAATTGATTAAACAGCGGCACTAATTGGCGAGCTGCTATATCAGTAGTGCTGATTATCGCTGCTTTGCGGCCCTGTAATTCCAGATGAAACTCCAGATCATTTTTAATTGTATAGGCATTCCAGATTTCCTTATTGGCATCCATATTATCCATCACACAAACATCCTGGGTAATGAGCGGATTGCGACCATCGGGGATCATGGGATTTTGATGGTAATGGTGACAGAGTTCCAATCGGGTTTTATGCATATCACCTGTTGTCTTGAAGGCTTGATTGATAAATGCCTGTTGTTCAAGCGTTGCATTTTCAAGCGTCAGGTTGGCTTTCGCATAAACTGATTCAGGGTTTAATACATAAATTTTGAATTGGTATTCGCTGTAATCATCGCCTTCATTGTTGTAAATCACACTGACCGTTTGTTCACTGCTGTTTTCACAACCGCGAAATGTTTCAGGTAAACCGTCCATTTCCTTTGCTTGTGGTAAGAGTTTCAGCAGGGGTTTCAAGCTGCCGCAGTTGTCATCAGTTTCAGGCGGATTATCTTCAGGGAAGTTCTCATTTTCGTCGGGCGATGTTTCGTTCAAGTTCGTATCCGGGGTTACGGTCTTGGAACCAGGTTCAGTATCAGGACTACAAGCAGTAAACAGGTTGAGTGAAAAAATAATCAGCAATATTGGCGTGATGCGTGCCATGGCAATTCTCCATACAACAAATTACGGGGTTTTCAAGAATAATCTTTTACGCTGAATTTAAGGTGAACCCAAGTCATATTTTTGGGTTTAATGCGGATTTAATTTGAAGACAGAACAGGCAATAACAACCTGCTCCGTGAACGATGCAGCAACATTAATCAGGTTACTGCATCAAGGAGGGGTAATCTTAAAAGCCGGATGTAAAATTTTTAAAACTCTTTTCGTGCATTTTCGGCTTTCTTGGCTTTTTTCAGTGCTTGTTTTTCTTTGGCTGTTTTGGCCGGTGCTTTTTTAGTCTCTTTTTTACTGTCTTGGCTTTTACTCATGGTTTTTCTCCGTTTTTGTGGTTGGGACTTACATTCAATCTAGCCTACAGCTGCATAAAGTAAAATGGAA